>DQVY01000040.1 GCA_015661535.1 Sulfurovum sp.
AGTCATCATAATAAGGATCAATCACTTTAATAGCCGGTGCATATCCAAGTGCTTTACATCGTGCTTCAATATCTTCCACGGAGGAAAGGGTTGTTGTCGTTGAATATTGTGGATACATAGGAAATAATATAAGTTCGTCAACACCATTTTTTTGGCACTCTAGTAAGGCATCATCTGCAAAAGGAGGTACATAACGCATGACTGGATAAATAGGCATATCTAGTTTAGACCTGAGTTTTTCAATTAAATTTTTTGTCAAGCCAAGTAATGGAGATTTACCACCTAAGAGTCCATAATTTTCTTTCACATCTTCCAGACGTTTATTAATAATAATCAAAGAGACTAGTTTACGTGTATAACGATCCATTGTCAATATATTTTTATCTGCAAACATATTGTGCAAAAAGAGTTCCACCTCGTCTACACTGTTTGGTCCTCCCATATTTAAAAGAAAAAGCGCCCTGTTCATTGTCATCCTTTAAGTCTTGTATCTTAGCATATAAAGTGTAATATTAGGTTAAGGGCACCTCTATAACCCTTAATAAACAAAGAAGGATTTAGCATGATTATCATTCCTGCGCGTATAGGATCAAGTCGCTTCCCAAATAAAGTTTTGGCAGATATCGGTGGTATACCAATGGTCATACGAACTGCCAAAGCTGTGGAAGATATTGATGATGTAGCCATAGCTACAGATTCACAAGAAGTCATCACTATGGCAAAAAGATATAACATTAAAGCGGTGATGACAAAAGAAGTACATCAAAGCGGAACAGACCGCATCTATGAAGCAGCACAGATACTTCAACTTGATGAAAATGAGATCATTATCAATGTGCAGGGGGATGAGCCTTTTATTGAAACAGAAGTTGTAAAAGCCATTTATGACCTTACAGAGAAAAATAAAAACAATGAGCAGATCATGATGAATTCATGTTACAAGCTCATCACAAATCCTGAAGCAGATGACCCCAATATTGTAAAGGTGGTGACAGATGAAAATGATATCGCGCTCTATTTTTCACGGGCAAAGATACCCTACCCTCGTGACCATCATTTTGACAGCTATAAAGGTCACCTTGGCATTTATGGCTTTACAGTAAAGTCCCTACGTCACTTTTGTATCCTTGAATCTTCACCCCTTGAGCATATAGAAAAACTGGAACAACTCAGAGCCCTCTACCATGGCTATGAAGTTGCCATGACAGAAGTAAACACAGAAAGTTTCGGCATCGACACGCCTGAAGATTTGGAGAAGGCTATGAGACATCACAGACTCTAGGAATTAGGAATTAGGAATTAGGAATTAGGAATTAGGAATTAGGAATTAGGAATTAGGAATTTTGACACAGGACAATTCCTGTGTCAAGAAAGGTTTAGTTTTTAACCGCTTTACCAAGATCCCACATAGGCATAAAGATACCAAGTGCCATCAGAAGAACCAATCCGGCAATAAAGAACAGCATAATAGGTTCAATATATGCCGATAAGTTATCGATAAGATCTTGGAACTCCCTATCATAATACATGGTTACTTTATCAAGCATCGCATCAAGTTGACCACCGGCTTCACCGGCTTTGATCATTTGTAAAAGCATATTTTGATACAAACCTGTAATCTTAAAAGCTTCTGCCAGGTTCATACCACGCCCAATATTTGCATTGACTGTTAACAATTGCTCTTTGATCGCAAGGTTGTCTACCATACCCACTGCTGTCTCCAGTGCTTCAGATACAGGGATACCAGACTTTACAAGTTCACCAAAAACCAAATTATATTTATGCATCGTAGAGAGAAAAATTGCCTTATTAATAAGATAAAACTTGGGATGAATCATCATCTTGTCCATTTGATATTTAAAGTCCTGGTTGTTTTTATAGAAAAATTTCAATGCAAAAATACCACCAGCCAACAGAAGTAAAATATACAATCCGTAATTCGAAAATGCCCATTCCAATTTCAAAAGTATCTGTGTTGGAAGCGGTAATTCAGTTTTGAATTTGGAAAAAATATCTTTAAACTTAGGGACAACAACCATGATCAGTATGGTAAAAGCAATCGCCATAGCTGCCAAAGTGATCATTGGGCCACGTATAGCCTTTTTAAATTTAGCATTGTTATCTCTAATGTTTTCTAAAATATCTGCCAGTTTATGATAAGACTCAGAAATATTACCTGTTCTTTCCCCAAGGTCAGTCATCGCCAATGCCACATGTCCAAACTGCTCAGTATACGGTTCCATTGCATCTGACATACTGTTACCTGCAAGAATATCACTATTCATTTTAAGGTATATTTCCTTTAACTGCTTATTTTCAGTATTATCCGCTACATCTTCAAGAGTATCATTAATGGGGATCCCTGCATCCGTCATAACAGCGATCTGTCTAATGGTTGATATCTTATCATTAATTGGGATTTTACTTTTCATTCCTTTTTTCAAACCGGAAAAAAGATCAGATATAGTATCTTCAAGTGGTGCAGCTGTCTCTATGGCTTTCATCACCATTGCTCTTGGGAATTTTTGTTTAGCTACATTGATCGCTGACATCTTATTATCAGCCTTTACTGTCTCTTGTCTTCTTTTCCCTTTTTCCATCACAGTGACATTAAAATACTTCATCTTATAACCTCGCTACTCTATAGATTTCTTCAATTGTTGTCTTACCCTCTAATGCTTTATGTACACCATCTTCAAACATGTTAATAAACCCCTCTTCCATCGCCTGGTTTGTCATCTCTTCTTTAGATGCACTGCTCGCAATTAACCGGGAAAAGGTCTCTGAAATGGTTAACACTTCAGAGATCATCTCTCTACCGGAGTATCCACTGTGTCCACACTCTTTACATCCAGCACCCACATAAAATACAGGGTTTTCTGGAAGGTATTGCCGCACATCTTTTAAAAGCGTCTCAGGCAATACCGTTTCTTTTTTACAATAGGTACAAATCTTACGTACCAGTCGTTGAGCCTGTATTGCGACTAACGCTCCAGAGACCAGATACTCTTCAATACCCATATCCAAAATTCTTGTTACAGCAGAGATAGCATCATTGGTATGCAGTGTTGACAGGACTAAGTGACCTGTAAGGGCTGCTTGAATAGCAATACGTAAGGTTTCCTTGTCTCTAATCTCCCCGATCATGATCTTATCCGGATCTTGTCTTAATATAGACCTGAGTGCATCAGCAAAACTCAATCCAATACTTGCCCTCACCTGTACCTGCTGTAAACCTGCCATTTGATATTCCACAGGATCTTCAACTGTAATAATTTTATCTTTTACATCCTTGATCGCATTAAGTGCACCATAGAGTGTTGTTGTTTTACCTGAACCTGTAGGTCCTGTAACCAGTACAATACCGTAAGGTACTTTAATAGACTCAGAGAAACGGTCATAACAAAATTTACTCATTCCTGCTTCTTCAAGTTTAATCATAGCCTTGGACTTGTCGAGGATCCTAAGGACAATGGACTCACCAAAAATTGTTGGCAGAGTTGATACCCTGAAGTCAAAATCTTTTTTAGAAACAGTGGTAGAGAATCTCCCATCTTGAGGTTTTCGTTTTTCAGCGATATCTAAATTAGAGAGCAATTTCATACGGGAAGCAAGTGGAGAAAATATATCTTTATCAAAAGTAAAACTTTGCCGTAACATACCATCTACACGTGTTCGAATAATACAAGATTTTTCTGTAGCTTCAATGTGAATATCACTTGCGCCCGCAAAAATAGATGATTTCAAAATGATCTCTATTAATTTTAACACGGCTGGTGATTCTTCTGTTTCGTCTGTATTTCCTTCTAAACTCAAATCTTGACGTATATCTGACACTAAACCTTTGATACTCTCATTAATTTCAAGTCTTTGTAAATGTGCATGAATCTGTGAAGGTTTAGAGATCGCAATACGTATAGGTTTTCGGGGGAAAAGTCTTTGAATAGCATCTTGGGCAGCCATATCAAGAGGGTCATCAAATACGATAAGTACATTTAAGTCTGTCTCTTCTATGGGAATAATATTATATTTAAGTAATTGCTTATACGGTACCTGAGCAAATAATTTCATATCTATTTCAACATCATCAAGGTCAACATATTCTACATGTAAAGTTTTTGCAACTTCCTCAATAATAGGAACAATATTTATACCTTCTATCTTTTCTAAATGGGCTAAGGTAATCACACCTTGCCGTATTTTTTTAGCCAAAAAGATCTCAACGGTATTTAGATCTATCATTTTTTCAGCTAAAAGATTTGCGAAAGAGATTTTTTTAGGAGGTCTGCTTTTTACAAGTGCAGAAATCGCATCTTTTGTAATAAGATTTTCTTTTAACATGATCTCTATGAGTTTTACCATTTTAACACTCCTAATATAACTGGTTTTAGTATAACATTAAATATTAATATAATAGTTAGAATTTACCATTTTCAATACGATATAATAATTTTTTAGCCTCTTGTGAATTTGAACTCTTGACATAGTGCCTTAAAATATTTCTTGCTTCATTTTTCCGGCCTAGTTTCATTTTAGATTTTACAAAAATAAGCATACTCTCTTCTATATTTGGATTTACCTTATTAGTTTGCAAAGCCCAATATTCTGATTTTTTATAATTGCCTTTTTTATAATAACTTCTGGCTAAAAATAGAGAGTCATCAATATCATGTGACTGCTTAAAACGTTTTTCTACATCTTTATAGGCAGTGACATTTGTCGTCTTTATAATATCTAAATGTACTTTTGATCTTCTATGCTTTGAAATATTTGAACGTGTATCTTCCTGACCATCAAGTATAGGTATGTCTACCAGGATATTTCCAGGTGACTCCTCTGTATTTTCAGTCTCAGTTTCTTCGATCATTTGTTTTTCCATCTCAACTCTCATCAATGGAGCATTCATAACAAATCCCGTCTCTAATGCACTTCTCTTTGGAATTTCATCTTCATTATTTGCAATTGTATTTTTAAGAGTTTTAAAATACGAACTCAAAGCCTTAAAAGTTATTTTGTCGCTGTTAGAAAAAAATAGGATCAATACAAGAAAAACTATAAAACCTGCACCCGCTAGATACAAAGGCTTTCTCTTTTTCTTTCTATATTTTTTCCACTCTTCTTCCAAAGGTTTAATATCATACATGAATATATCCTAACTTTAATGCGGACATCTCAATAATTCTATGATGAATATGTGCATAATTTACTTTTGCAGGCTCATTTTTATCATAATATTCACAAATTTCAAAAATTGTAAACAAAAGTTTATTACATTCTCTATAGTTCCCTTTTGTGAATTTGTGTATCAGTTTCATATCTTTTGCTTTGATACTATTTGCAATTTCAAAAAGATTCTTTTTTAAAAGTTTTTTATGTATATAGGCTGTCTGGTCTTCTTTTGTTGCATTTTTAAGCTCTATCACTTCCCATATACGAGATTGGAAATGTTCTTTTGCTATAAGGTCTTCATCATCCGTTTTATGTAAAGAAACCACAAACTTCACGGCCCTGCTGTCAGACAACAATCGTATTTTTTCCATCATTTCTGTACCATACATTTGGGCTTCATCCAAAAGAATAATAATTTCTCTCTTGCCTCTTAGATTTTGACAAAACTCAACCAAAGCAGAAAAATTGACTTCTGTGTTACTTGGCAGGTCTTTTTGTGTCAAAACTTTAAATAATTTATGGAAAAATTCTTTCTCATTTACAGCAGGTGTATCAAAATAATGAATCTCTTTTTGATGTTTTAATTTCTCCTGGATACGGTTCAGTAAAATACTTTTTCCCGTACCCGGACGACCAAAGAGCAAGATCATCTTTAAGGGTTTTTCCAAACTGTATTCCAGCTGTTTATATGCTGCAACAGAAGCATCCAAGTCAATGTAATCCTCAATATCTACTGAATCTACAAAGACTTGCTTCGCAGCTTCATATCTACTTTTCATTAAGTTTTGTATATCCTAGATCTTTTAAAGAAACAGACTTTGAATTTCTAACAATATGCGGTGTGATAATAAATACCAACTCTTCCGTTTTGTCAATTTTTTCTTCACGCTTAAAGAGACTTCCGATACCAGGAAGATCACCTAATAATGGAACCGAATTAGATTCAAAACCAGTCTTAGTCAATATTAATCCTCCAAGAATAGCATGTTCACCATCTTTTACTTTTATCACAGCAGCAATTTGTCTTCTAACCAAGTCAGGTGGAATATTTCTTGAACCGTCAATACCTTTTTTGGTTTCAAGTGCTTCAGATACCGATGGATTGATCTTTAAAGTGATCCAACCATTGTTATCAATCTCAGGTGTAATATCTAACAAGATACCGGAGAAAACAGAATCTACCAATTCACCTTGTGCAGCTACTGCACCACCACCACCAGATGCTGTTGTGGATGATTGTATTTTATAAAACAGTTCTGTACCCACAGAAATTAAAGCCGGTTGGTTGTTTAAAGTCATAACACGCGGACTTGATATACCTTTTACATCTCCCTGGGTATTTAAAAACTTTACCACTTCTGTAACACTGTTACTTCCCGTGATACTCATAACTTTTGCATTTGTAGGTCTTGAACCTTCTGCAAAAGTTGCTTCTGTAATTCCTTGAAGATTATCAAAAACATATGACCCTACATTTCTCTGTGCCATAGATAAGGTATTAATGGTCACATTTTGTAAGGTATAGAGTTGAGACCAGTCAACACCAGATGTTGTACTGTTGTCGAATGAAACACTTATGATCCTCACATCGATCAATACCTGTGATTTGATCTGTTTGGTCATCGTATGCACATATCTTGCTACTCTGTTAATTTGTCTCTCTGTTCCCGTCACAGTTAGCATTCCTGCTTCTGGATTAATGATCGGTGCAAGAGGATTATACTCCCACACTTTTCCATCAGGGCCTGTCCACGTATCTCCAGTTCTTGTATAATGTATACTTCCATCTGCTGCACCCGTCAAGATACGTTGTATTTCAGACTCAACTGTTTTCCAGAAAATAAATTCATCATTACTTTCAATACTGATACCTGTTTTAGACATAGAGTTTGCCTGTTGGCCACCTTGACCAGAAGAGCCACCGATTCCACCGGCACTCCCACCTTGTTGACCTCCAACTCCGCCTGCGGCATTATTAGAGTTTGCAATGGTAACATTTGCGGTACTCCTACCGATTCTCGCTCCCGAGATGTAATGTATACGAAAGGTACGCGTAATCAAATAAGAAATTTTAAGTTTATTACCACTTAAAGTATAATGGAGATCATTGTCTTTAAGGATCGTATTTAAAAAACCTTTTAAGGTACTATTTTTTAATTTCACATAATAAAGATTTTTATTCATGCGCAACTTAGCTGCATCATCTTTTACCACAACTGTTAAACCACATGTATCCGCAAGATTGTCAATGACATCTCCTATGGTTAATTTACTGTCTATGGTGACAGAAAATAATTTTGTTGAACAGTCATTTGCTGCAAGACCATTTGTCATTCCCATTAGCAATGTTGCGAATATGAGAAATTTTACCCCTGCTTTTTGTATTGTTTTCATCCGTTTACCTTTCCTCTAACTTAATAAAATCATCTCTTTTTTTACGAAGATATAATTTTTTAATATGATTACCATTACGAAGTACCACACCTCTTTTACCTATAAACTTTAATGTATATCCTAAAATAGAATCATTAAGGCTAGCCCATGAATCGTTGATGTATGCTTTGCCATTTACAATTGAGTGTAATACCAGTTTTGCATCTTTTTTCTCTTCTTTTTTGATGGCTTCAACAAAAGTTTCATTGTTTTCCCCTACGATAAATGGTTCTTTTGTATCATTTAACGTAGCAAGGTCGACACCTTCTCTTTTTTCATGTATTTTATAAACCATTTTTTCAATTTGATCAACAGAAAGATCTGCACTTACAAACATAGTTACGGTCATAAGTAATAAAATTATCTTTTTCATTAGTGATTGATCCCCCATACTGAGATATGTATATCTGCATTAATATCTGATGAGTTTTCATCAAGACTTAACTCTGTTTTGAAAATATCTGTTACCAGTACATTCTGCTCAAGTTCATTCATAAATTTTACAATAGTTTTAAACTCACCGTCACAGCCAACTACTATTTCCAGGACATGCCCAAAACTACCATTAGTGTCAACATACTGACTTTCAATATACTCAATATCAACATTATGTACTTCCGCTTTATGTGTAATTGAATTCAAAAACTTAGACCAGCTTTTTTGATTAAAAAGCATATCAGAGAGTTTTTCCAGGTTAGAGTCAATAAATGCGATATTATTGTTTAATTTAACAATTTGTTGCTTTTTCCTGACAATATCGTTATCAAACTTTTTAATATAATATTCACGATCTCCACCCACAGTAATTGAATTCAAATAGGTATTGTTATCTACTATACTTTTTTGAATACTTGTTTTTTTTCTTTCACTTTTATTATACAGATCTTCTGTATACGGTAAAAGATAGGCATAGGCAAGATATCCAATAATACCTGCAACACCCAGAATAAGCAACCACTTTTCACTCTCTTTTTTTGGTGCAAAATAAACGTCTAGTTCTTCTAATTTATCTTCTAGTAATTTCATTTTAATTCAACCTTTAACAGACCTTTATAGTAGTTTTCAGCTGGGTCTTTTTCAATTCGTTCAATATCCATCCCCTCAAGTTCATCAAAATGAGTTTCCGATATATGCTTGATCAACTCTGTCATTTTTCTGTCATCCGTACTTAATAAAGACAAGAAAATCGTGTCTCCCTCTGTTACTATCTTATTCACCTGTACTTCATATTTATCCAATTCTTCGGCAATGGTATGAAACATACCTGATTTTAGACGGTAATTCACTTTTTTATCATAAATCGAAGTGAGTGTTTTTGTTTTAGCACTATAAATACCAGATAATCTTTTGATATCTTTGTCTAAACCACTGATAATACTTTTCTTTTCACCAATAATTTTTTTATACTTATTGGATTCTTTTGTTAACTTGTTGTTCTCTATGGTCAGTGCATAAATTTTTGCATCATTGACATAAGACCCAACCAAGTAGACCAAAGGATATGCCAAACTCAAAGAAATGGCAGCAAAGGTAGAAATAATAAATTGACCACTTGCTCTGTTAACAAATGCTGGAGCACGTGGGTACATGGTTATATTCACATAAGCCGAGTCATCTTCAAGATATTCAAATGATGCCAAAAGCATCAAATACTGTAACTGGTCTGTATACCACTCTTCATTGCTTACATTGTAATTAAAGTTAAAATCTGTTGAGTTTAAACCAAGATAATTTTGACTGTAATCATCTAACCCGATGATTGGTCCTCTTTCACTTCCTATAAACATCTGATCAATAGTATCTAGATTGAAGGCTCTCTTTACATAAATAATAATATCATTGATGGTAATAAAGACTTCTGCAAAAATTTTCATAAAGTTTTGCTGGTAGTCATTATTGGTCGTTTTCAGTCCTTCAGATTCCAAGATCGTATAAAACTCTTTTTCATCAACTTTCTCACCTACTGCTTCACAGTACTTATCATAAATTTGTTCTAATGAAAAGTCTATGGATTTAGAATAAAGATATTCTCCATTTCTATATATTGTAACAAAAGCATCATTTTGTGTAAAATAGACAAAACAATGCGCATTCTTATCTTCTAATATCTCTTTGGTATAAAGTGCTTTGTAGAGTAAAGGTGCAGGAACGATGAGATCCACATATTTTGTTTCTTTTTTGATAGGAAGATACAATGTATCCAACCGTTCAGGTTCAGCAACAAAAATATGATAGGTTCGCTCTTCCTCCTCACTCTCAATCTCCATAGAAGAGATGATATAAGAATTTGCTTGATCAAGACCTATTTCTTCATAAGCCTTAATTTCGATAATATCTTCTATATCTTCTTCGGGGATACTTCTACTTATCTGTACCGTGGCCATGATAAGATCTTTGTTATTCAAATAAGAAGTAACAAAATTTGAAGTATTGTAAGTGAGTTTTTTTAAGGGCTTAAATGTGTCATCTTTAAAGATGTAGCTCTTATCCGCATATGTGTTCAGTGTAACAACATTTTTTACTGTCGATTGTGACGAACTTTTTTTCAAAAACATTCTAGACTTCCTTGTTTGTTGAACAATTATATATGTTATAATATTAAAACTATCTTACAAAATGTAAAACTTTAGTAAAACTATAACTTTTCTTAATTATTCTTCTTTATTTTAATCTAAAAATCCCTGACTGTAGGCAAGTATAGAGATCTTTAACAATATATATTCACTGTGATTTAACTTCAATATTTAGACAATATAACCAAACTCTTCAAGGCTGTCCCTGTTTTTACTCCATCCTTTCTTCACCGAAACATGTAAGTCCAAAAATATCTTTTTACCTGAGAAAATTTCCATTTGTTCCCGTGCTAGTTTCCCTACACGTTTGATACCTACACCTTTCTGCCCTACGATCATCCCTTTTTGGGTCTCTTTCTCAACAACGATCGTTGCGTAGACTTTATCCAAGGTATCACTTTCATCTATCTTTTCAATGGTAACATCACTCTCATAAGGTATTTCATCACTTAAGTTTTCAAAGATGGACTCTCGTATAAGTTCTTTATAGATATCACGTATATTGTCTGTCGTCAGGATCTCTGTATCAAACAAAAATGGTGACTGAGGCAAATATTTTGATATTTCGTCTAAGAGTTGACGTTTTCCTATTTTTTTATTGACAGAAAAAGGAATGATCGCTTCAAATTTATCTTGGTACTTTTGATACTCTCCGAGTTTCTTTAAAATATCACCCTGTTTGACATGATCCATTTTGGTAAGTAATACAATATGTTTTGTCCCCTTACGTTCAGACATTTTTAAAAACTTTTCATACTCCGTAAGTTTGTCTGTAATGGGTGCAAGGAATACGATCAAATCTGCATCACCTATAGCTTTCAGTACCTCATCCATCATAAACTTGTTCAGCAGCTTCTCTTTTTCATGTATACCTGGTGTATCGACAAAAATAATTTGAGACTCTTTTCCATACATATCTTCATGCATCACAATAATATTCATACGTTTACGTGTAGCCTGTGCCTTTTTGGAAACCATCGCAAGCTTTTCACCTACCACATGATTCAGCAGGGTACTTTTCCCTGCATTAGGACGCCCTACTACTGCTACAAAACCCGCTTTTGTATCTATTTCATCTTTTTCATGTTCAAACATATTTATTTCTACTTTTTCATTTTGTCAGTTAAACTACAGTATGTAGCGCGTTGTATCTTCATCTTCTACTACCGAACCTATTTTATCTTTCACCAAGGCTTCATCAACAACTATGGTTTCACCATGATGTTCATCCGCAGAGAAGCTGATCTCTTCAAGTATCTTTTCCATGACTGTATGTAAACGTCTCGCACCGATATCCTCTGTCTTTTCATTGGCCTGTAAAGAATAACTCGCAATCGCTCTAAGTGCATCTTCATTAAATACCAATGTAACACCTTCTACCGCTAAGAGTGCTTCATATTGTTTGATCAATGAATTGTTTGGCTCAGTCAAAATACGATAGAGTGTCTCTTCGTCCAAACTGTCAAGTTCTACACGTAAAGGAAAACGCCCTTGCAGTTCCGGCATTAGATCACTTGGCTTGGAGACGTGAAAGGCACCTGCTGCAATAAACAAAATGTGGTCTGTTTTCACCATACCCAATTTAGTATGTACAGAAGACCCTTCTACAATAGGCAATAGGTCTCTTTGTACACCTTCTTTGCTTGGATCCTGTCTGCCTTGCGAGTTTTCAGAAACGGCCACTTTATCTATCTCATCTAAAAAGACGATCCCGCCTTTTTCTACTTTTTCAAGTGCCAAAGCTTTCAATGCTTCTTCATCAAGTAACTCCTCACTTGCTTCAGCTTCAAGGATCTTTTTGGCATCTTTTACAGAGACTTCTTTCTCTGGTCCTTTTTTCCCACCGCCCAATACCTTGACAATACTCTCCTGCACCTGTATCATTTGTGGAGGCAAGCCCTCTTCTGGAAGCTGTGCATTGTTTGGCATGGTGACTTTGATCTTTAAGTGATCCAGTTCACCTTTGTAAAACTTCTCCTGCATACGAGAAAAAGAGGCATCGTATTCGGCTTTTTTTTGTTCACTTGCACCAGCAGGCAAAGGAGGAAGCAGTTTTTCTATGATCTTATTCTCTATATAGTTTTCGATCTTCTCTTTGTTCTTCTCATTTTCACTTTCACGTACAATGCCCATAGAGGTAGCGGCCAAGTCACGTATCATGGACTCTACATCCCGGCCTACAAATCCCACCTCTGTATATTTACTTGCTTCTACTTTAATAAAAGGAAGGTTCATCATCTTTGCCAATCGTCTGGCTATTTCTGTTTTCCCTACACCTGTACTTCCGATCATCAAGATATTCTTTGGTGTCACATCTTGCTGCATCTCTTCATTTAGCTGCATACGTCTGTAACGGTTACGCAAAGCCACCGCAATCGTTTTTTTAGCATCATCTTGTCCGATGACATATTTATCGAGATAGGTCACTATCTCTTTGGGTGTTAAATTATCCATTGACATCCTCTAAAGTTCCAATATTTTAATATTTTTGTTGGTATAAATACAGAGATCACCTGCTACTTCAAGTGATTCCTGTACCAATTCTTTGGGATCAAGGTTGGCATGTTTGTCCAATGCACGTGCAGCAGATATAGCGTAGTTTCCACCAGAACCTATGGCTGCGATCTTGCCGTCTTGTGGTTCAACAACATCACCTGTACCTGAAAGTATAAAAATGTGCTCTTGGTTCAAAACGATCATCATCGCTTCGAGCTGTCTCAAATGTTTGTCTTTACGCCACAACTTTGAAAACCCTATCACGGACTTGAACAGGTCTCCTTTTTTTTCTGCAAGTATACTTTCAAACATATCAAAAAGGTTAAAAGCATCTGCTGTACTTCCTGCAAAGCCTGCCAATACTTTTCCTTCATGCAAGGTTCGTATTTTGGTAGCATTCCCCTTGAGTACAGTATCACCAAAGGTTACCTGCCCATCCCCGCCGATGACCGCTTTCCCCTCACCTTTGTAGCCAAGTATCGTGGTGGCATCAAACATTAGACACCCGCTACTTCTACTTTAAGTGCTGCATGTATCCCATGCCCAAGCTTTGCATCCACTTCATGAATACCCGTAGACTTTAACGCTTTTTTGAGATTGATATGTTTTTTGTCAAGTTCAATATTTAGTTGTTCTGCAATCGCTTTAGAGATATCTGCATTCCCTACAGATCCTTTTATTCCCACCGGTGCCAAAGGTTTTTCAATCTTTATGGTTGCCGCTTCAAGTGTAATCTTCTCTGCTTCAAGTCTTGTAAGTTCATCTTTTAACTCTTGGGCCATACGTGCCTGTTCTGCTTTCCAGTTTTCAACGACCTCGGGTGTAGCCAATTTCGCCAAGCCCTTACCTATCAGAAAGTTTTGTCCATACCCATCTTTCACTTCTTTGATCTCACCCGCATGTCCAAGTGTTTTAACGTCTTTAATTAGTAGTACTTTCATTATTAATCCTTATTACTGTATCTTAGGAGAGATTTTAACAGATTTTTACTAGGCATTTGTTAAAATTCCATCTAAAATGCACGAACCATACTATATAATTAACATGTATATCATCTATAGGGAGATTCTTATGCAACATGTCGCCATTTTTTTCATGCTTATACTTGTTGCTTTCTCAGGATGTAGTCAAAGTACAACACCTCAACCATCCCCTCAAAAAAATGAACTTTCCCTCATTGAAACCGAGACAGAGAACAATAGTGATGTAGAGAAAATATCTGATACAGAAGATGAAATAGACGATGATAATGATGGATTTGAAGAAGAATTTAGTACGGAAAAAACAGAAACACATTCTGATCCACTCAGTGGGTATAACAGATCAATGACAAACTTTAATGACAAGGTATATACCTATGCACTCAATCCTGTTGCAGAAGCCTATGCCTATGTGATTCCTCAGCCTTTCCGTATAGGCTTGTCCAACTTCATTAAAAATCTCAATTTCCCGGTCAGGCTGGTAAACAACCTCTTGCAGGGTAAAATGCAAAATGTATCAGATGAGACAGGACGATTCCTGGCTAACTCAACCATTGGACTACTAGGTGTGATGGACCCGGCGACAAGCTACCTGCATATACCTGCACATGTAGAAGACTTTGGTCAGACTTTAGGATACTATGGCGTAGGTACGGGCTTTCACATTGTCTTACCCTTCCTTGGTCCATCCAACCTGAGAGACCTTGCAGGTATTTCAGTAGATGCTTATGCCTCTCCACTTATCAATATACGTGGTCTGGAACGTTATAAAATTCCAAAAAACTGGGTAGAATCTATGGGAATTGTTGCCATTCACATGATCAACAAAACTTCTCTTAATCTTGGTCAGTATGAGAGCATAAAAAAAGATGCTCTCGATCTCTATCCATTTTTAAGGGATATTTATGAACAAAAAAGAGTATCTGATATCGCAGAATAAGCATTAAGAACGCCATTAAAAGGAAAAGCATGTTAAAAAAAATCATACTTATATTTTTGCTGACTATCATCAATAGTTATGCCGTACAGGAACAAAACATACAAAAAACCATGGACAGTAAAATTAAAAAAGTCTTACAAGTCCTTCAAAATAAAAATTTGTCGCTCAAGCAAAAAGAAAAACAGAGTATACGTATTATGGACAGTGTTTTTGACTATAAAAAAATGGCACAGATCAGCCTGGGTAGAAAATGGAAAACACTCTCTTCCAAAGAAAAAAGTCAATTTGCCTCTGCCTTTGAAAAGAAAATAAAACACTCTTATGTCGATAAATTGAGACTTTACAACAACCAAAGAGTGATTATTAAAAAATTAAAAAAGACAAAGAAAAACAGGATCAGTTTAGAGAGTACTATTATTGGTAAAAGTGACACTTATGACGTGGTTTACCAGTTTTACAAAAGAGCAAACAAAAATGACTGGTACATTTATGATGTGCGCCTTTCAGGTGTCAGTATTGTACAAACGTATAGAAAACAATTTTCTGATTTTTTAAAAACAAAATCATTTAAACAGCTTTTAAAATCACTCTAAATTGATGCTGCAACTTCTTTATCAAAAGGTCATATTAAAATACCCTTTAACGGTTTTAGTACTGCTCATACTCGCTATACTCTCGTTTGGTACCTACAGTAGCAAATTGGAGATAGATGCTTCAGCAGAGACTCTGCTGCTTGATGATGATAAAGATCTGGCATTTACCCGTACTATTGAAAAAAGATTTGAAGGGAATGATTTTCTTATACTCGCGTATGCACCCAAAGAAGATCTGCTCTCTCCCAAAAGTCTTAATATCATTAAAAATATCAGTAGTGATCTCGAAGCCTTACCCCTGGTTAGATCTGTAGACTCCATTCTCACCGTTCCCCTTCTGTTTTCACCCATACGAGATGTAGATGATCTACTGCATAATACACGAACCTTACAAAGTAAAGATATCAATTTAACGTTGGCAAAGGAGGAATTTCTCCATAGTCCTCTATATAGGGAGAGACTGGTCAACAAAGACTTTACTGTCTCTTCGATCTTAATTCATCTTAAGAAGGATGATACCTATGTAAAACTGTTGGAAGAGAGAAACCGTCTGCTCCACAAAAAGAAAACCACCTCCCTGAATAGTTCAGAAGAAAAAGCACTTAAGGAATCCATACGTGCATTTAAGACCTACAGAGACAAACAACGTATCCTTGAAAATGAGAATATTGAAAATATACGTGCCATTATGAGAAAATATGAAAAAGATGCCACACTGTTTTTAGGCGGTGTCCAGATGATCTCCAATGATATTGTCGGTTTTGTTAAAAGTGACCTTCTCATTTATGGAAGCATACTCATACTCCTTCTCATAGTGATCCTGGGTATCGTATTTAAAAAACCAAGGTGGGTCATCTTACCCATCCTTATCTGTACACTTTCAGTCATAGCTATCACCAGTGCCTTGGGCTTTTTTGGCTGGGAGATCACGGTTATCTCTTCTAACTTTATTGCTTTACAGCTTATTATCACAATTTCTATTGTCCTGCATCTCATTGTACGTTATGAAGAGGTACTCACTCAGTATCCACATGCTTCTTCAAAACGTATCATCTTACTTACAATGCTTACAAAATCCACTCCTACATTTTTTGCCATATTAACGACCATCGCAGGTTTTTCATCATTGCTGTTTTCGCATATTCACCCTGTTATCAACTTAGGGTGGATGATGAGTGCGGGTATTGTTCTCTCTTTTATCATCTCTTTTATTGTCTTTCCTACTGTACTTATGTTACTCAAAAAAACCATGCCAAAAAAACAACATAAAAACCGTTTTTCCATCCCAAAATTAAGTACGCACATTATTTTAAATGACAAAAAAGCTATTTTTGTTGTGACACTGTTGAGCATACTCTTTAGTATCACGGGAGCTTCACAGTTAATTGTTGAGAACAGTTTCATCAACTATTTCAAAAAAGATACCGATATTTATAAAGGTATGAAGATCATAGATCAGGAACTGGGAGGGACCACACCTCTTGACATTATTGTAACCTTTAGTGAAGAGAAAAATATAACCGTATCTGCAATAGAAGAGGAGGAAGATGATTTTGAAGATGAATTTAACACCTTGGAAAACAGCGAACAGTACTGGTTTACGGATGAAAAGCTGGAGATCATAAGAAAAGTACACAACTATCTTGAAAATATTCCGGAAATAGGCAACATACAATCTTTTGCTACACTGCTTGAAACAGGGAAAAAACTCAATGACAATAAAGACCTGGACAGTATTACCTTAGCAATGATCTACCAAAAACTGCCACAAAAATATCGAGACATTATCCTCTCACCTTATGTCAATCTGGACTTTGATCAAGTGCGTTTTTCAACACGTATTGTTGACTCCAATGAAGCACTGCGTCGTAATGACCTGCTGCAAAAAATAAAATATGACCTTCGTCATATGATAGACCCAAACGTTGCAACAGTACAACTCTCAAACCTGATGGTACTCTATAACAATATGCTGCAGTCTCTGTTTCATTCGCAGATCACTACGCTTTCGCTTGTACTGCTTATCCTTTTCATCATGTTTTTACTGCTCTTTAGGTCTTTAAAACTTACACTCATCGCCCTCACTGTAAACATCATCCCTATTGGTATCATTTTTGGGTTTATGGGCTGGTTACATATCCCTTTAGATATTATGACCATTACCATTGCTGCGATTGCTATGGGGATTGGCGTGGATGACACCATTCATTATATTCATCGTTTTAAAGTTGAATTTAAAAAAGATCACAGGTATGTGCATGTAATACAAAGAACCAATAACAGTATTGGTAATGCTATGTATTATACCTCCTTGACTGTGATCGTAGGTTTCTCTATTTTGGTTTTATCGAACCTGGTGCCTACCATTTATTTTGGCCTCCTTACGATGTTAGTGATGCTTGCTGCATTAATTTCAAACCTCATACTGCTGCCTAAACTGCTCTTATTAATAAAACCGCTAACAAAAGATGCTACAATCAAAAAAATACAATAAACGGATAAATACACATGTTTCAAAACTTTCAACTAGACCATTTAGAAAACTTTCCTCAAACCTTAGAGACACTCTTAAACCAACAAAGAGAAACCATTAAAGAGATTACCCACTCTGAAGCTTCCGACTACGAGACAGTACTTAAACCCCTGCAAGACCTCGATGAAGAATTAGGGCTTTTTTTCACACCGCTTTCTCACCTGAATTCTGTAATGAATTCGGATGAGACACAAAAAGCCTATGAAGAGTCACTTCCCCTGCTCTCAAAGTTTTCTTCTGAGATGGCACAAAATGAAACCCTGTTTAAAAAAATAGAGAAGATCAAAGCTTCTTCTGAAGAAGCACAAACCGTTGTAGCCCATGAAATACGTGACTTTGTACTTTCTGGTGTCAACTTGCCTGAAAAAGAAAAAAAACGTATGGAAGAGATAAACCTAAGGCTCTCTGAACTCTCCAATCACTTTTCACAAAATCTTTTAGATGCTACCAATGCTTATGAACTCATTATTAAAGATGCCAAAGATGTAGAAGGTATGCCTCAGACAGATATTGATGCGGCCAAAGAAGAACTGGATGGAAAAACTGTCTATAAGTTTACACTACAAATTCCCAGCTACTTAGCCTATATGACTTACGGTCCAAACCGAGAATACAGAAAAGAACTCTCAAAAGCTTATGCCACACGTGCGCCCAAAAATGCTGAAGTCATTGATGAAATATTGGCACTTAAAAATGAGAAAGCAAAACTTCTAAACTTTGATTCTTATGCACATTATGCACTGGAAACAAGAGATGCAAGCCAACAAGAAGATGTGATTGCTTTTCTCAATGACTTGGCTGAGGCTGCACTTCCCCAAGCCAAAAAAGAGCTTTCTGAACTTCAAGACTTTGCCAAAAGAACAGATGGTATAGAAGATTTAAAAGGTTATGATCTTGGCTATTACTCGGAAAAACTCAAAAAAGAGAAATTTAACTTTGATGACACCATGACAAAACCCTATTTTGAGCAGTCTAAAGTACTTGATGGTCTACTCGACATCGTCTCAGAACTTTTTGATGTGACATTCAAACCTGCAGATGTACCTACCTGGCATGACTGTGTCAAAGCTTTTGATATCTTTGAAGATGGTCAACTTTCTGGACGTATATACTTTGATCTAGAAGCACGTAAAGAAAAGCGCGGGGGTGCATGGATGAATGACTGGGAGACACATTATGTAGATAGTCATGGTAAAAAACATCTTGCCTCTGCCTTCATTGTATGTAACTTTTCACCGGCAACAGAAAGCACCCCTTCACTGCTTCGTCATGATGATGTGGTCACCCTCTTTCACGAAATGGGACATGCCATCCACCACCTCTTTGGCAAGTGTAAAGAGCGTTCAGTCTCAGGTATCAATGGTGTAGCATGGGATGTGGTAGAGTTTCCTTCACAATTTTTAGAGAACTTTGCTTATGAAGCCGCTATTTTAAAACGTTTTGGTTTCCATTATAAAACAGGAGAACCTATCTCTGACGATCTTATGGCAAAGATAAAAGAGACAAAAAACTACCAGGCAGCACTGGGTATTTTACGTCAGGTAGAGTTTTCACTCTTTGACTTTCAACTACACCAAAACCTCTACCAGGGTAAAGAAGTACAAGATCTCATTGATAGTATTAGAGAAAAAACGTCATTGATAAAAGCACCAGAGTACAACAAATTTCAGCATGGTTTTGCGCATATCTTTGCAGGAGGCTATGCAGCAGGCTACTACAGTTACAAATGGGCCGAAGTGCTTTCTGCTGATGCTTTCTTTACTTGCCTTGATGAGAAGGAAGGATTCAACAAAGAGAGTGCCAAGGGCTACAAAGCGTTTATTCTTTCCAATGGCGGAGCAAAAGAGATGTCTGATCTTTACCAAGAGTGGCTGGGACGTAAGGCTGATGTCAAAAGCCTTACCAAACTTTACGAAATAGATTGATCAATACCAAGGAGTTCAAATGCATAAATACCGTTCTTTGGCACTCAATGTGCTTGCTGTCTTCATTATTACGCTTCTAGGGGCTTACTTTAGTCCTACCTTTGCAGAACAAAAAACATATTTAGAACTTTTTATGTCATTTGGTGCTTTACTTTTTATCTTTTCCGTAGTCGTTATCTTTGCTTCATTGGGCTTTCACTCTTTTGCACTCTTTCTCAGTGTTTTTCTAGCTATTGTTGTCTCTTTATATGGTGTTTTGGGAGCCTTACTTGTGACTTCAATGAGTTATTTTCTATGGGGTTCTATTTTTGCGATGGAAGTGCTGCTCTTTCATAATGGAAGCCAAAGTGCAAGGGAGTGGTTTATCACCCGTTATACTTTTAAGACATTTAAAATGGAATACTATGCTTTTTATCCGCTGATGGGTTTGCTTTATATTGTACTGGAGCTTGTACCTCATCTTTTTTCAAAAGACAAACTACTGAAGTTCACTCCTTCAAAAGTATTGAAGGAGATGGAAGCATTACTGGATTAACTAGTCTTTCTTTTCTTTAATATATTCTTCTTTGGCAGGTCTTTCATCTTTACCAAAACCAAAAAATCTTTTAATGCGCTGACAAACAGTAAATGTACCTGTCTCTATACGACACTCTTCAACTTCCTCTTCTTCATTAGAACCGATCAGTGTCGCAATACGCTCAGGCTGTTTTTTCCCCTCGATCATAAAACGTAAAGCATTCAAACGAATGAACCCTTCTGCATCTTTTTGATCATACACATCATCTGCTTCAAAGGTTGAATGCTCTTCAGAATACAAAGTTCTGTCTGATTTTCTACCTACAACAGTCACGGAACCTTTGTAAAGCTTCAATTTTACATCACCCTGTACCTGGTCTTGTGTTGCATCAATAGCAGCTTGCAGCATACGACGCTCTGGAGACCACCATAAACCATTGTAAACAAGTTTTGCATACTTAGGCATAAGCTCATCTTTCATATGTGCTTCTTCTCTGTCCAGAGTAATAGATTCTATGGCTCTGTGTGCTTTTAACATAATGGTCCCCCCTGGGGTCTCATAACATCCACGTGCTTTCATTCCCACCATACGGTTCTCAACAATGTCAATACGTCCAATACCATGTTTATTACCATATGCATTGAGTTTTGTCAACATGCTTGCTGGGCTCATCTCTTCACCATTGATCGCTACAGGATCACCTTTTACGTATGAAATAGTAATATATTCCGCTTCATCCGGAGCATCTTCAGGTTTTACCGACCATAACCACATATCGTCTTCCGGCTCATTGAAGGGGTTTTCCAACCACTCACCTTCGTAAGAGATATGAAGTAAGTTCGCATCCATTGAGTAAGGTTTTGCTTGCCCTTTTCCATCTATGTCAATACCATGTTCTTTTGCATAATCAAGCAATTTAGTACGAGAATTTAAATCCCACTCTCTCCAAGGTGCGATCACAGCAATATCTGGATCAAGTGCAAGGTAACCAAGCTCAAAACGTACTTGATCATTCCCTTTTCCTGTCGCACCGTGAGACACAGCATCTGCACCTGTTTGATGTGCTATCTCTATCTGCTTCTTGGCGATCAGCGGACGTGCAATAGAGGTACCAAGTAAGTATTCACCCTCATAAATAGCATTGGCTCTAAACATAGGAAAGACAAAATCTTTTACAAACTCTTCTCTAAGGTCAAGTATGAAGATATTTTCTTCTTTGATACCCATATCCAACGCTTTTTGACGTGCAGGCTCTACCTCTTCACCCTGACCAAGATCAGCAGTAAACGTCACTACTTCACACTCATACTCATCTTGAAGCCATTTAAGAATGATACTCGTATCAAGCCCGCCAGAGTAAGCGAGTACTGCTTTTTTGATTGTTCTTTTTGCCATGTTATAGCCTTTACAATTATATTGTCGCGATTTTAGCGTAATTTTGGTAATATATTGTTTTAAAGTGCACAAATGAAATTCTTACCATTGGCTTTATTTTTTTTCACTTTCATCCTACTGGGATGTATACATTACAAAGAATATCCATTTCCTTACAGAAGTCACACAAACCTTGATGCTCAATTAATTGGTACTTGGAAATTGGATACTAATAAATTGCCATATTTTTCCTATTCATCCATTAATCCCTATTTCGTTATAATCTTATTATGAATGAAATAGAAAAAAACAATTTTACTTTCCAGCATATCAAAGAAAAAAGCTCAAATATCTTGCAAAGTGCCGGTGGTTTTTTAGACAATGCCATCGCTGTCTTTAAAAAAGATGAATCTACCATGACCACCGAAGAGAAGATAGAAAAACAACATATGCTTAACTTCATCTACGGTATGGGTGCAGGTATAGTCATTTACCACTTTCTCATAGGTGCCGTATTACTCTTGGGTATCATTTGGTTTTACAATTTGTCTTTGAAGAAGACCAAGACCATTATGGAAGAGAATAAACCTAAAAAACGTGCCTATAAGAAACGTACAACGACCAAAGCCACCACGCAAAAGAGTGAAGATAGTTAAAGCTCATACATCTTTTGTTATAATCACTACTAATCATATTTAAGGGAGTCTATCATCATGTATTTAGGTGTTAATATAGACCATATTGCCGTACTAAGAGAAGCTAGAAAAGTAGCAGATCCAGACCCGCTTGATGCGCTCAGCATTTGTAAGCGTGCAGGGGCTGACCAAATCACCATACACTTACGTGAAGACAGACGCCACATGCAAGACAGTGATGCCAAAAACATCATAGCACTCTCTTCCCTCCCTGTTAATCTTGAGTGTGCCACAGAAGAAAGTATGATAGACATTGCCTGTGACTTACGGCCACACAGGGTCACCCTTGTACCGGAAAAACGTGAAGAGGTCACCACGGAAGGTGGGCTTGCAGTAGTGGGGAAACAACCCAAGCTTACAGACGCCATACAAAGACTCCAGAAAAAAGAGATAGAAGTTTCACTTTTTATAGACCCCAGTATTGAAGCCGTTAATGCTTCTCTTAATCTAGGTGTAGAGTGGATAGAATTCCATACAGGTAAATATGCGAATATTTATGCCATGCTTTACACCAACCTCAGTAAAACACACCACAGCATACCCGAACTGGACCTCTCTCGTACTGTACTCAAAAAAATGCTAAAAGATGAACTCTGCAACCTGCGTCAACTTAGCTGTGATGCTATGGAACTTGGACTACGTGTTGCAGCAGGACATGGACTGAATATGCAAAATGTGACTGACATCGTAGAAATAGAGACCATAGAAGAATTGAACATTGGGCAAAGTATTGTAGCACGCTCTGTCTATGTTGGTTTAGAACAGGCCATTTTAGATATGAAAGCAAAATTGATACGCTAATGAAAAAAGTAGCTATTTCAATTGGTGACCTCAATGGCATAGGCATACAACTTGCTTTAGAGAACCATGATGCTCTTTGTAAGATTGTTAGCCCTCTGTATTGCATAGATGAAGCGATGCTCACTCAGGCTTCAAAGAAATTAAACCTAACAATTCCCAATGACTTTCAGACCATAGAAAACATCGCTCTATACTTTGACATAGAAGCAGGTGTAGTGTCGAAAGAGAGTGGTGCCTATGCCTATGCTTCTTTTGAAAAAGCAGTTGAACTTGCAAAAAAGAAAAAAGTAGATGCTATTTGTACCCTGCCCATCCATAAAAAAGCCTGGGAACTTGCGGGGGTAAGCTATAAAGGCCATACCGATGCTTTACGTGACTTCTTTAATGCTGAAGCCATTATGATGCTAGGCTGCGAGAAGATGTATGTGGCTTTGTTTACGGAACATATACCTCTAAAAGAAGTTGCTTCGAGTATCAATGAAAAAGATCTGACACGGTTTTTACTTGACTTTTACAACACAGCCAAACCCAAAAGTACTGTAGCTGTACTTGGGCTGAATCCACATGCAGGAGATGATGGAGTATTAGGGGACGAAGAGGTGATTATTCAAAAGGTTATTGATAATGTGAATATGACCCTTCGACAGGCTCAGGGTACGGTTTCTGAGCCTGTCGAAGCATACAGTGATCCATTGGTGCCGGATGTTGCTTTCACCCCAAACGTACGAAAAAGTTATACCCACTACATTGCTATGTATCATGACCAGGGCTTAGCACCACTTAAGGCACTCTATTTTGATGAGGGGATCAATGTGAGTTTAAATCTGCCCATTTTAAGAACTTCGGTAGACCATGGTACAGCATTTGATATTGCCTATAAAGGTATAACACTAAATAACCTAAGTTACATCAATGCCATTAAATATATTACAGATACGTAGGGTCGATATATCGACCACTTATTTGAAATAAAAATATTTATTGGTCAGTAAACCGACCCTACAATAGAAATTGCACTAACAAAAAAGCCCCGGACTCTCATCCTCAATGATCTCACAATTTTCATTCATTTGTGCACACAATCTCTCTTGACAACAGGTACATAAATAACGGTA
Source organism: Sulfurovum sp. (assembly GCA_015661535.1). Taxonomy (GTDB): domain Bacteria; phylum Campylobacterota; class Campylobacteria; order Campylobacterales; family Sulfurovaceae; genus Sulfurovum. Next base: position 24,145 of record DQVY01000040.1, read on the forward strand.
ATTTTGCATATCGTAATGGATGGTATCACCCTCAGTAATGTCATCATAACACTCTGCACATACATTGGTAACACGCAAAAGTATCTCAGCAGTTGCTTCTTCCGTCACAAAACATTCAGATGCCATTATTTACTTCCTAGTTTTGCTATCATCTCTTTGGCTTCCTCTAATGAAGCATCAAACTCATACGCTTTCTTATAGCTGACAAGTGCTTCATCATTACGACCTAAGTCATAAAGTGTATTGGCATAATTAAAGTGGTGTGGTGCATACTCAGGGTCAAGTTTAATGGCTTCTTCATGGTGTTTTTCCGCCTTATCATCATCTCCTAACTTGTGATAGGCATTTGCCAAAGCAACATGCGCCATATCATCTTTTTCATCCAGAGAAATGATCTTTTCATAATACTCTTTGGCTTCTTCATAGTCCTTCGTCTGCATTGCCACATACCCGCTTCTTTGAAGAACCTCTATATTATTTTCATCAATGATCAATGCACTTTGTAATGCTTTTTTTGCTTCATCAAGATCATTTTTTGCCACTGCTTCATCTGCCATAGAAAGCAGTTGTTCCATACGCGAAGGGGCTACAGTTGGTCTTGAAAATGTTTTATCTGGACGGTTAACCCCGCCTATTTGGTCGTCTGCTACCTTCGCTTCAAAGTCTACACCTCTCTTCGGATGGTTTCCTGAAAACAATTGTTTAAAAAAGAGGTAAAAAATACCCCCGGCTATAATCAGTAATAAAAGTTGAAATGTTGTCATAAATGCTCCAAATAATGATAAAACTCTCTAATGACATCATAGAACAATCTAACTTAAATACAAAGAAAAAGTGCTATCATACGATAAAATCACTAAAGGATTATGATGTCTTATAAAATACAATTAGATAAAGAAAAACTACAAAAAGAATTAACACCTCTAGAGTATAATGTCTGTTTAAATCACGGTACAGAAGCACCTTTTCAAAATGAATTTCATGACAGTAAAGAAGAAGGGATCTATGCCTGTAAATGCTGCGGTACAGATCTTTTTAGCTCTGAGGCCAAATTTGATTCAGGCACAGGATGGCCAAGCTATTTCCAGCCTGTTACAGATGATTGCATCGAAGAGATCGTAGATGACACCCTGGGTATGAGGCGTGTAGAAGTGCGCTGCAGTGCCTGTGGTTCACACTTGGGACATGTCTTTCCAGATGGACCGGCACCTACAGGACAGCGCTACTGCATTAACTCTGCTTCTTTGACTTTTAAAAAGTCTTAGTTATTTTTGTAGCTGCGCGGCTACCCGTCCTGCAGCTGCATCCATCTCTTCTTTGGTATCAAACATAAACGTATGTCTCTCTTCTTCACCAATATGCACAAAAAGTCCATACCCCACCAACTCCACCTTTCCTTTGGCTTCCACTTCTATCCACTCCAAACTCACTTGTGTGGTCTCATCTCCCTGCCCTGTCTTCACCACAGCCGCAGGATAGAGTTGCGTGATCTCTTTTGTATCAAATTGTTTGTCTTCTATTGTAATTATCATACGTGGATTATAGTATAATCAAATAAAAATAGATGGAGTCCACAACATGAGTTTAAATGCACAAATAAAATCTGACATCAAAGACGCAATGCGCGCAAAAGAAACAGTCAAAAGAGATACCCTCAGAAACATACAAGCAGCAGTCAAACAGATAGAAGTTGATGAGCGCAGAGATGTCACAGATGCAGATGTAGAAAGCATCTTAATGAAATACCTTAAACAACGTGAAGATGCAAAAACACAATTTTCAGATGCAGGACGTGAAGACCTGGTAGCAAAAGAAGACGCCGAAATAGCCATAATAAAAGCCTACCTACCTGAACCAATGGACGATGCAGAATTGGAAGCAACACTCAAAGAAGTGATCGCTTCTGTAGGTGCAGAAAGTATGAAAGATATGGGTAAAGTGAT
>DQVY01000094.1 GCA_015661535.1 Sulfurovum sp.
CATAACGCTATGGAGGTGATATTTTCTTTTTTACCTACCACTCTTAAAGTAGGTAAATCTAACTTCTCTTTTATATGTTTCAACAATGCTTTATAATGCCATGCACCTTGGGTCGTACATAAAAAATCTTTTTGGTTTTCAAGCCTAAAACCTAACACTTTTTCAAAAACATATTGGTTTAAATGAGTTTGGTCAAAATTAGTATGCATAGCAATACAAGATTGATGTTTAAGTATCATTTTTTCAAGTAAGTTGGAAGGATACTTAGCAAGATCAAGCTGTGCCAGTTTATCAAATATAAGTGGATGATGCACCACAAAAAGTGTACCCTCTTTGGCTTTGTCTATCATCTCCAGGTCAATATCCAAAGAGACAACGATTTGCGACACTTCACGGGCCATATCCCCTACAATTAAACCTGAGTTATCCCATTTTTCCTGGAGTTCAAAGGGGCTTATTTTGTCTAAATGTATATATATTTCGTTTAGTGTCATCTCTAAATCCTAGCGTTTTACTCTAGCAGATTTTTCCATCACTTGTGCATTTAATTCTTCTTTATAGGCTACTATCGTATCTTGTACCTCTTTATCTCCTGCACCTACGATCTGTGCTGCCAAAATACCTGCATTTTTTGCACCGTTAAGTGCCACGGTAGCTACCGGGACACCTCCAGGCATTTGGAGTATAGAGAGTATGGAGTCCCAACCGTCTATGGAGTTTGAAGACTTCACAGGTACACCAATGATAGGCAAGGGTGACATGGAGGCTATCATCCCTGGTAAATGTGCTGCACCTCCTGCCCCAGCAATGATGACTTGAATACCTCTTTTATGGGCATTTTTAGAAAACTCAAAAAGTTTTTCCGGTGTGCGGTGTGCAGAAACAACATCAAGTTCATAGCCCACATTAAACTGCTCCAGCATATCTGCTGCTGCCTGCATCACAGGGAGGTCTGAGTCTGAACCCATCACAATACTTACGACTACTTTTGACATGATTTTACCTTTAGTAATTTTTTAACTTTTTCTGCTTTGATACGTGCTTCTTCAACTGAGTTTCCCAAGATAGTCACATGACCCATTTTTCGTGAAGGTCTTGTCATTTTTTTACCATAAAGATGTATTTTTACCCCATCTATCGCCATACATTCTGCAAAACCTACATAGTGGACAGGTCCAATATGCCCTTCTTCGCCTAACATATTTAACATCACGGAGGCTGTGGTCAAGGCTGTACTTCCCAGTGGCAAGTCAAGTATGGCACGTAAAAGCTGTTTGAGCTGAGAAGTGACTGCAGCGTCTATGGTATGGTGTCCGCTGTTATGTGGTCTGGGTGCTACTTCGTTGATGAGTATTTGTCCCCTAGCATCTATAAAGAATTCTACAGCCAACAAACCGACCATATCAAGATTTTCTATGATCTCTTTTGCAAGTAGTTCTGCTACTTCTGCTTGTTTCAACGTTATGTGAGAAGGACAAAAGATCTCTTCAACCAAATTGGTCTCTTCTCCAAAACGCATTTCAACGGCAGGGAAGCAACGCACTTCACCTTTAGCATTTCTGGCAGCGATAACGGCTATCTCTTTATCTATCTCTACTTTGTCTTCAACCATAGAGGCACCATCAAGCAGTGTACTGTTTACGTCTTTTATAAGCGCAACACCATGTCCGTCATAGCCACCCTTGCGTAACTTCTGTACAAATGGGTATGTCAACGTACCAGAGGCTATGGCTGCTTCTATCTCTTCTTTGTTTTCATAACATAGAAACGGCGATGTTGGCATCTCATGTTTAGTATAAAACTCTTTTTGCAGTCCCTTGTCTTGTATGAGTGCCAAGGTGTCAGGGTCAGGAAGCACTTGAATCCCCTCTGCTTTCAGCTTCTGGAGTGCATCGATGTTGATGTCTTCCAACTCATAGGTAAGAATGTCTACTTTCTTACCAAATGCATATACGTCATCAAAGTCTCTAAAGTCACCTTTTACATAGACGTTGGCTACGTTACGTGCCGAACACCCTTCATCAGGATCAAGCACATAAGAGATGATATCCCATCTGCTTGCCTCTTGAACGAGCATCTTTCCCAGTTGTCCACCTGCAATGACACCTAATTTCAAGTTTGAGGTTACTAATTTTTCTATCAACATTAACCTTTTACTCTTGCATTAC
>DQVY01000137.1 GCA_015661535.1 Sulfurovum sp.
ATGATACTTTACAAAAACAGGCAGGACAGCGTGTACGACCAGATGGTTTTACGCATGGGAGTTCTGCACAACGGGTAAAGTGGTTTAGACGGGGGTTTGAATCAGGTGATTTGAGAGAGTGTAACACCTTTAAGTAGGTCGGGATCTCCTCTTCCCGACATAAACATCTAAACTAATAATATGTAGGGTGGTGCATTTATGCCCACCTTTTATAAAGTTAAATATTCACAATCAAATATATTTTGTTTTGGTGGGCATAAATGCACCACCCTACAATTAACCCCATTTTTGCTATAATCCTTCTCATAAAATAAACCACCTAAAACGTAAAATAAAAGTATGCATTCCGACTCTGTAGAGTGGGAACGAGAGGTGAGAGAAGGACGAAAAAATATGAGTTACAACCCCAATGAGATCGAAGCCAAATGGCAGAAAAAATGGGAGGCTGAGAAGGCTTTTGAGCCTGATGATGCCTTAACAAGAAAAAAGAAATATATCCTCTCTATGTTCCCTTTTCCCTCTGGTCGTTTACACATGGGGCATGTACGTAACTATGCCATTGGGGATGCCTTTGCGCGCTACTATAGAAAACAAGATTTTAATGTGCTTCATCCTATTGGTTGGGATGCTTTTGGTATGCCTGCTGAAAATGCTGCCATCAAGCATGGACGTCATCCTAAAGACTGGACCTATGCGAACATAGACTACATGAGAAAAGAGCTCAACACGCTTGGACTTTCTTTTTCAAAAACACGTGAGTTTGCTACCTGTGATCCACTCTATACCAAGTGGGAACAAGAGTTCATCATCAAGATGTTTGAAGAGGGCTTGCTTTACCGTGAGTCTACGACGGTGAACTGGTGTGAAGAGTGTCATACCGTACTTGCCAACGAGCAGGTAGAAGAAGGATGCTGCTGGCGTTGTGACAATGAAGTAGAACTCAAAGAGATGCCGGGGTACTACCTTGACATCATCAAATATGCAGATGACTTGTTGGATGACCTAAAACAGCTTGAGGGGAAATGGCCTAACCAAGTGCTCACCATGCAGAGTAACTGGATAGGAAAATCTCAGGGCTTGGAGTTTGACTTTGAATTAAGTGACACTTCCAAAGCGAAACTTGGGGGGAACTTTGACAAGTACACGGTCTTTACTACCCGTCCAGATACCATGTATGGTGTGACCTATTCTGCATTGGCAGCAGAACACCCTATTACAAAGTATTTGCTAGATCATGATCTGTTAGCAAGTGATGTAGCTGAAAAGATAGTGGCTATTAGCAACATGACAGAGATAGAACGTGCAAAAGAGGGGAAAGAGGGTTATGACTTAGGTCTTACTGTCATACATCCTTTAACAAAAGAAGAGATACCCGTATGGACAGCGAATTTTGTACTTGCATCTTACGGTGGTGGTGCGGTAATGGCTGTACCTGCACATGACGAAAGAGACTTTGAATTTGCTACAAAGTATGATTTGCCCATAAAACGTGTCATCTCTGGTGGAGATGAATTGCCCTATACATTAGAAGGTAACTTAGAAAACTCAGCGTCTTTTACCGGGATGAAAAATGTAGAGGCAAAAGCAGAGATCATTGCATATTATGAAGCGCAAAAACTTGGTAAAGGTACAACCAATTACAAGCTAAGAAACTGGGGAATAAGCCGTCAGCGTTACTGGGGAGCGCCTATTCCTTTTGTGCATTGTGATGACTGTGGTCTGGTAGCTGAAAAGGTAGAAAATTTGCCTATTGCACTGCCTGACGATGTAGAGATTACAGGTGAGGGTAACCCGCTTGAAAATCACCCAACATGGAAAAACTGTAGCTGTCCTAAGTGTGGAAAAGAAGCTATACGTGAGACAGATACACTGGACACATTTGTGCAGTCGAGCTGGTATCAGTTCCGTTACGCGACCAATCCTAAAAAGTGGAATGAAGTAGGCATAGACAAAGAAGATGCAAATTACTGGCTGGGTGTCGACCAGTACATCGGTGGGATTGAACATGCCATTTTACACCTGCTTTATGCTCGTTTTTTCACCAAAGTACTGCGAGACCTTGGCTACCATGACATAGACGAACCATTTGAGAACTTACTGACCCAAGGGATGGTACTTATGGATGGTACAAAGATGTCCAAGTCTAAAGGTAACACGGTAGACCCCGATGCTTTGGTAGAAAAATATGGTGCGGATACGGCACGTCTCTTTACCCTTTTTGCTGCACCGCCTGCCAAAGAGTTGGAGTGGAATGACTCAGCGGTTGAGGGTGCATTCAGGTTTATCAAAAAATTTTACGATAGAAACACTAAAGTGAATGCCAAGACACTGCCAACTATAGACCAAAGTGCACTGAGTAAAGAGAGTAAACTTGCACGTGTGAAAGTTTATGAAGCATTACAAAAATCGATAGATGTGTATGAGAATACATTTGCCTTCAACACGCTCATCGCAGCCTGTATGGAAGCACTCAATGCATTAGACAAACAGGATGATGCGGATGTATGGACAGAGGGGATGTATATTATGTTGAACCTCTTAGAGCCTATCATCCCTCATGTGACAACGGAGCTTTCTGAAATGTTATTTGAGCGAGAGAACCTGGGTGCCAAGCTTGAGGTCAAAGATGAAGTGTTTGTACAAGATAGTATTCTTTACATGGTCATGATAGGCGGGAAAAAGCGTGCAGAAGTTGAAGTAAGTCCCTCTGCTTCTAAAGAGGAGATACTGGCTGCGGCAAAAGAGGAAGGGACCAAATGGCTTGAAGGCATGACGATCGTCAAAGAGATTGTGGTGCCGGGTAAGTTGGTGAATCTTGCGGTGAAACCAGTTGCTTAATGAGTAATGAGGAATTAGAAATGAGTAATGAAAGTATGCGGCACAGTGGTTCCGCTTCTATTTAGGAGAAACAATGATAAAATATTATGATGAAAATTTTTCAAAGAAAAACAGACAAAAATTACTCATTACTCATTACCCATTACTCATTTTAGCAGTAATGCTGCTATCAGCCTGCGGCTATAAACCCTCGTCCCATATGATTAAAAATGTGTTTACAGACAACATTTATGTGGAAGTGGTGGTGGACAGGGTTGAGCCTGAAAATGCAGCCTTTGTGAAAGATGAGATGAATCGTTTGATCTATACACGTTTCAAAGGCCGTGTGACGTCAAAAGAGAAAGCAGGAAGTCAGATCCGTATTACCTATGCTGGAAGCAGTTTTGTACCTTTGGCATATGAAGACGGGTATGTTACCCGCTACCGTGCTAGCATTAGAGCACGTTTTGATATGCTAACCAAACAGGGTAAAGTGAGTAAAAAAATAACAAGTATAGTTGAGTCAGATATTCAAGCAAGTTCATTGACCTCTTCAAACCTTAGAATTGAAGCGATCCGTGCAGGTCTTGCGAAAGCATTGGATGAGTTCTTGGCATATGTGAGTGCTAAGGGGATGCTTGAATCAGTGGGTAGTGAGTAGCGGGTAGTGAGTAGAGAGAGATTAGTAAGGTTTCTAGATAGCAAACCTTTGTATTATAAAGAGATTGATCATGAGCGTGTGCATATCGCCTATGCACTGCTTAAACCGCATATTAAACAACCTAGAACAGTGCATATTGTTGGTACAAACGGTAAAGGTTCTACTGGTAGAATGGTAGCACACCTTGCGTATTTTGGAGCAGAAAGTGCACTAAAGAAAAATTCTACCCACTTCTCCGTAGGACATTACTCTTCTCCACATATAGTAAAATTCAATGAGCGTATTTGGCTGGATGGTGAAGATGTTTCTGATGATGTTCTTGAAGCAGCACATCAAAAACTCTTTCACATTTTAGGTAAAGAGATGAGTGATGCACTCTCTTACTTTGAATACACCACGCTGTTGGCCTTTGTCGTCTTTGAAAACTGTGACCTGATGGTACTTGAAGCAGGGCTTGGGGGTGAGTTTGATGCGACGAATGTGTGTGACAAGGAACTAAGTATCATCACTCCTATAGGCTTGGATCATCAGGCTTTTTTGGGTGATACGATTGAAGCAATCGCTGGTACAAAAATACGCAGTATTCAAAAAAAGGTATTGTTGGCACCTCAGGTGTATGAGGTGGTGGTTGAGGTGGCGAAAGAGATTGTCAAAGACAAAGGTGCTACATTGTACAGGGTAGGGTCGATGAAATCGACCAGTAAACACAGGCAAACTATGGTCGATCTTATCGACCCTACGGTTTTGGGAATTGTTGAAGCCAAAGGCTGGCCAATGTATCTCATAGAGAATGCTCTTGTTGCCTTACAAGCTTTAGATATATTGAAGATTAAATATAATGTCAAGGATTTACTGGATCTAGAACTCTTTGGACGTTTTTATGCCTTGACAGAAAATATCCGTATTGATGTAGGGCATAACCCTTTGGCGGCATCTGCTATAGAAAAAGCCTTAGATGGAAAAGTGGTATTGGTCTATAATTCTTTGGATGACAAAGATTATGAGGAAGTTTTACGTATCTTGAAACCTAAAGTAAAGCGGGTGGAGATCATTAAGATCGGGTCTCAACGTGCTACGACGTTGGAAGAGATAGAAAATGCTTTAGATCATGTAGGATTAGCCTATAGTTATTTTGACGGGACTATCAATGAAGATGAAAATTATTTGGTTTTTGGTTCATTTTATGTTGTAGAAGCATTTTTAAAACAGAGAAATTTATGCTGATATGGAGTAGGGTGGTGCTTTTAAGCCCACCAAGATAGCAAACATATATAAACGGTGGGGACAAGTGCACCACCCTACAAGATAAGGATAGTGAACCAACAATGTACCAAAGTAATATATACGAATACCTAGAACATTTAAGTGACAGCAAACTACTCATCTGTAAAGATGACAAAGAAGCCACACAGGCACGTGACGTAGCAGTACTTCTTGGGTACGATACCTTTGTGCTTCCTGACCTCCGGGTCTCTGTAGGGGAAGACTTACGTGCCTACGATGAAGATGTGCAGGCGTTTATGATCACTTTGGCAGGGTATTATGCGAGTAAGAAGAAAAAAGTACTCATCTCTCCTTTGCGTACACTGTTGATACCGTTTCCAAAAGCAGACCTTTTCGACTCCCGGACCATAGAGTTTGGAGAGACACTCTCTTTGCAGACATTAAAAGATACTTTGTACCATTGGGGCTATCATTTTACCGACATTGCGGCCTCTCGTGGAGAGGTCTCTTTTCGTGGAGACATTATTGACATTTTTCCTATCGATGCTGAAAAACCTTACCGTATATCGATGTTTGATGAAGAGGTTGAGACCATACAGCACTACGATGGCAATACGCAAAAACGTCTTTCTGAAGAGTTGGAATTTTTCACCTTTACTCCAGCCTTTTTAGCATTGGACAAAACGCAGTATGAAACACTCAAGAACCGAACCGAACGAAGTACCTACGATACCTTTGTGAAAGATATAGACTCCCTTGGTTTGTGGCATCTGGATGACTTGGGAGAAAGTGCATTGGAAACCTTTGATGCAGTATGGGCATCGAATTTAGATGAAGAACTCAAAGAGATCTATGAGCTAAGTGAACCCTTGGTACCTAGAAAAGCCTTTCTTCTGCCTTCTATTCCGGAGGGAGATCTCTATAGAGACCTCGAAGCAGTACAGCCCAATAAACTCCTTGAATCCCATAAAGACAAACAGATCACCATCATTGCCAAAAATGAAAGTATTGTGCGTGGGTCTGACCTTGATTCTTTTGAGAATATCTCTTTTGTCTATCAAGAGGGAATTGTCAATATTTTAGGCTCAGACAGACTTATTTTGTCTCTCAATAAGCCTGTGAAACGTAAAAAGGTTAAAAAAGCTTCCATCATTTTAGATGAGCTGAAACCTGGTGATTACGTGGTGCATGAAAACTATGGGGTAGGTATTTTTAAGGGCATAGAAAAACGTGAGGTACTGGGTTCACTCTCTGAGTTTGTGGTGATGCACTACCAAAATGAAGATGCACTGCTCATCCCTGTGTCCAACCTTGAAGTGATAGACCGTTATGTGGCAGAGGGCGGAGTGATGCCTGTACTTGACCGCATGGGGAAAGCGAGTTTTAAAAAGCTCAAAGCCAAAGTGAGAGAGAAGCTTTTTGCCATTGCGTCACAAATTATCAACCTTTCGGCACAGCGGCATTTGAAAAAAGGCATTACACTCAAACAAAATATGGAAGAACATGCCATCTTTATGTCCGAAGCAGGCTTTGTACATACAGAAGATCAGGAGCGTGCTATTAAAGATATGCTTGATGATATGTCTTCAGGAAAGATGATGGACAGACTTCTCTCTGCAGATGTAGGGTTTGGTAAAACAGAAGTGGCGATGAACGGTATGTTCGTAGCCGTAAAAAACGGCTACCAGGCGATGATGATAGCGCCAACAACCCTACTCTCTTCTCAGCATTTCAAGTCGCTCAAAGAGCGTTTTTACAACCATGGCATTAAAGTAGGTAAACTGGACAGGTTCTCCACAGCCAAAGAGAAGAAAAATACGCTGGAAGCATTGGAAAACGGGAGCTTGGATGTCGTGGTAGGTACCCATGCCCTGCTCAAAGCAAAGTTTAAAAATTTGGCACTTGTTATCATAGATGAAGAGCATAAGTTTGGGGTAAAACAGAAAGAGGCACTCAAAGAAATAGCCATTGATGTACACCTTCTTTCTATGTCGGCAACACCCATACCGCGCTCTTTAAATCTTGCTATGTCAGAGGTAAAATCTTTCTCAGAAATCCTGACCCCGCCAACAGAGAGACAAGGGGTCCGTACGTTTGTAAAGTCTTATGATGATAAGGTCATCAAAGAGGCCATCATGCGTGAGATGCGCAGAGGAGGGCAGGTTTTTTATGTCTTTAACTCCATTGCAGGTATAGAAGCGAAGAAAAAAGTCTTACTTGAGACACTCCCCAAACTTCGCATTGCAGTACTGCACTCCAAGATCTCAGCCAAAGAGACCGAAGATGAGATGATGCTTTTTGAGGATGGAGAGTATGATGTACTATTATCGACCTCCATCGTTGAGTCAGGCATACACATGCCCCATGCCAATACCATGATCGTCGACGGTGCCGACAATTTTGGTATCGCAGACCTGCATCAGCTTCGCGGGCGTGTAGGGCGCGGAGGAAAAGAGGGCTATTGTTATTTTATGGTGACAGACAAAGAACGCCTTACAGAAAATGCCAAACGTCGTCTGCTTGCACTTGAGTCACATTCAGACCTTGGCTCTGGTGCCGTACTTGCTTTTCATGACCTTGAAATTCGCGGGGGTGGTAACATCATCGGTGAAGCGCAGTCTGGGCACATTAAGCAAATAGGGTACAGTCTCTACCTGCGTATGCTTGAAGATGCCATTAAAGAACTCTCAGGACAAGACAAAGAGGTAGCGCAGAACATTGACATGAAGCTCTCCATTGATGCCTACTTGAATGAAGAACTCATAGAAGAGGACAGACTACGACTTGAACTCTACCGCAGACTCTCTCTGTGTGAAACAACAGGAGAAGTGTACGAGATAGAAGCTGAGATCGCAGACCGTTTTGGGAAACTCGACACCATCACGCGACAGTTCATCGACGTGATCGTCATGAAAGTCCTGGCACGGGAAAAAGGTATTTCAAAAGTCTCTTCTTATGGCGAAAAAGTGTTTATAGAGTTTAGAGAAGAGGGGAAAGAGCGTGTTCTTTTAAAATCAAACTCGAAAGATGATGATGACATTATTGCTGTAGCGATGGGCTATTTGAAGCAGAAATAGATGTATTTATGGAGAAAGAAGCATCTTACGGGGTTTTTTCGTCATAAGTTGTATAAGTATTAAGTTAATTATATTATAATCCTTCTATTTAAAATATTTTCATAGGGGGAAAGAATGAAATTAAGAAGACTGTGGGTACCAATGCTCTGTTGTGTAGGGCTAAGTACTTTGTCCGCAACTACGCTAAAAGAGGCTGTGAGTGATGTGCTTGAAACGAATCCTATTATCAAGGAACGTTTAAAAAACTATAATGCGACTAGACATGAAGTAGATATCGCAGATGCAGGGTATTATCCAACTTTGGATTACCAGGGGACTGCAGGAAAGAAATATACGAACCGTTTTAACGGTGCGGTCGATGAGACCTATGATGTTTTTCAAAACTCTCTTGTTTTAAGACAAAATATTTTTGATGGTTTTAGTACACATGAACGTGTCAACTACCAGAAAATGCGTGCACTTGCAGCCTCTTACTCTTATTTGGAAAAAGCAAATGATGTGACACTGCAAACCATAGCAGCCTATATAGAACTGCTCAGACAGAAAGAGTTGCTGAAAAACAGTAAAATAAATGTCGATCACAATACCAAGATCTATAATAAAGTTTCCAAAGCCTATAAAGCAGGACTTACCACCCTTTCAGAAGTAAGTAAAATACGTTCTTCTCTTTCTCTTGCAAAGTCAAACATGATGGTCCAAAAAAACAAACTGAGCAATGCGATGTTCAATTACCGAAGGGTTACAGGGCGTCTTGTCTCTATAGACGGCTTAAGAAAACCGAGTTTTAGTCTGACACTGCCTAAAAGTTTGCAAAAAGCGAGTATGTTTGCTTTAGAGTATAATCCTTCTTTGTTGGTGGGAAAATACAACATCAAAGGTGCAGAAGCCCTTTATCGTGAGAGTAAAAGTAAATTTATGCCTACGGTAGATCTTGAACTTTCCGAAACCTACAATCAGAACTATGATGTACTTCAAAACAATACGCCTGATGACAGGTTTCAGGCATTGGTCGTGGTGAACTATAATCTGTTTAATGGTGGTGCAGATGAAGCAACAAGGTTGAGTAAACTAAGTAAACTCAATCAGGAAGTAGAAGTGACCAATGACCTCAGACGGCAGGTTGTGGAGGGGGTTGACCTTTCATGGAGTGCCTATGAACTGGCAAAAGAACAGATGCCGTTTTTACGAGACTATAAGAAGCAAAGTGCGGAAACACTCAAACTTTACTCAAAAGAGTATGAGATGGGAGAGCGTACACTTCTTGACCTTTTGGCATCGGAAAATGACTTAAAACGTGCCAATGATGAGTTGATCTCAGCACAATACACCCTTTTGCTTGCAAAATATAGAATTTTAGATGCGATGGGATTGACGATGGCATCTATTATGGGGAATGTGACCAAATATTATAACCATGTCAACATACATGGTAGGGACAGTACAAAAAGAGTAGATGCCCTGCCTGTGAATCTTGATAATGACAATGACGGTATCGCCCCATCAAAAGACCGTTGTGCAGAATCTCCATCTGACGGAAACTCAGCTGATGGGTGTAATAACCTTTACCAAGCACTTAGAAATGCGAAATAGGAGAAGATGATGAAAAAAACACTATTAACAATTGCAGCATATACAACGCTTCTCAGCGCAGGCGGTGACATAGCACCTATAGGTACTTCTTCTTGCGGTCTTTATACCGATGAGTACATGATGTACTCAGGGGTTGTCTACCCTTGTATCGATACGGGGATCCCAAACTATTTTGAAGGAGAGAAGCTTTTAGATAAAAAAATGTATTTTCATACTTCTCTTTATTTTAAAAAAGGGGTATTGACAGAAGCATCTCTTGAGGCATTGAAAACCTTACAAAACACTATTGAGAGTCATGGTTCAAACTATTATGTTTCTGTTGTAGGACATACTGCCTGGTATGAAGACGGTATGAGCGGTGCAAAACTCAATGCCTGGAGTACATTTTGGCAAAATCTTGGTAAAACAGACATGACCTTGTCAGAACTTGCCGGCACAGTCAATCAACGTATAGAAGCAGTCTATACACATTTAACGAATGAAGAGGGGCTTAGCTCTTCAAGACTCTATACCGAGAATCGTCTGGCAAGAGACCCTATAGCCACTGAAGCTATAGAAGAAGGTCGTCAGCGTAATACACGCGTGGATGTTGCACTTTATTATTAAATAAAGTAACAATTGATTAACATTCTTACTATATCATACAGTAAGAATTGTTGTATGCAGAAGCATATTGATGTAAATCCCACTTCTTGTCTCTATCTTAAAGTGTGGTCTACATTTGAGTAAAAGATACGGGAGAGAAGTATGAAAAAAATTATTGGCTATTTAAAAAATTTAACAGAACAATGTTTTGCAAAAGACGCACAGGGTAATCTCCGTGAAATTCAACCTGGTGAGGCTATTTTTGAAAATGAAATAGTGGTGAATGTGAGAGGGGAAGTCATACCTGATGCCCTTCGTGAAGCAACAGAAGACCAAATTGACAGCAATGAAGAAGCGTCAAATACAGAAGCTCCGCTGTCTGAAGAAAAGCCTGAAGAAGACTCAGACACACCCACTTCCCATGATGCCAAATCTGCTACTTCCACCGATACCATAGAACCAGAACCTACGCCTGCAGTCAATATCAATGCACCTTTAC
>DQVY01000031.1 GCA_015661535.1 Sulfurovum sp.
CCGGACAATATCTATATTAAACCAATTCGTGGTGTAGGGTACCTTTTAACTGACCGAAAATGAGAAATTTATCTGTAACTACTTTTATTCATATCCTGTTTTCTGTAGCTATCTCCATTCTGATCGCTACATTTTTGCTTTTTCTCTCCTGGGATAAAGATAGACGTAAGATCGATGAATACAAACGTTACCAACTGCTGTCACTTACCTTTTTGTCAAAGCTGCAATTAAATCCTGAAGAAGAAGCGCTTAATGCACTCTATGATGAATTGCATGTGAAATATATTCCCCCGGAGATCAAAGAAAAGATCAAAGAAAAGATCGCTTCACGGGGAGAAACACTCTTTACAGGCGGTTCCAGTAGCGGCCAGGTAAGGGTATTTACGCTGGATGAGAAACGTTATATTTATGTGCAACGTATGGGATACAACCTTTTAATGGAAGATAACCAGCCTAAAAAATATTACCTTGAAATTGCCATTATCATAGGTATTTTTCTGATCGCTTTACTACTTCTACTCTATTTGGCTGTATTGAAAAAATTGTATCCGCTTAAAACCTTACATAAACAGATACAGCGTTTTGCGCAAGGAGACATGCAGACACGTATTAGCTACCAATATGATGATGAGATCGGAAAAATTGCAAAAAGTTTTGATGATACCATTTTGCATATCAATCAACTCTCTGCTTCTAAAAATCTTTTTATGCGTAATTTAATGCACGAACTTAAAACCCCTATTACCAAAGGGCGTATTGTGGTTGAGATGTTAGAAGACGAAACTACTAAAAAGATACTCATTCGTGCCTTTGAACGTATGAATGAGCTTATTTCCGAACTGGCTGAACTTGAACGTGTCACGACCCAGAATTTTGAGCCAAATTTTGAATATCTTATGCTTGATGAGGTCATACAAACCAGTCAAGATATGCTGATGGCAGCGCAAGGTTCGGTAAGTATAGAGGTAGAGAACAGGGCATTGACATCCGATATGAAACTGCTCTCTCTGGCTATTAAAAATTTACTGGACAATGGTATTAAATACAGCAAAGACAAACATGTGACCCTGAGGTCTTCCAAGGAGGGATTGGAAGTTATCTCACGTGGAGAGGAGTTAAAGCATCCGTTATCGTACTATATAGAGCCGTTTTCCCAGGAAGAAAAAAGAAGTTCAGGTTTTGGACTTGGTCTGTATATTGTGCATAGTATTTTAGAAAAGTTAGGATGCAAATTGGGCTACAGATATGAAGAAGAGTGCAATATTTTTATCATTGAAGCAGGAAAAGCCTGCCGCATCGTATAATACGCTCTGTCGTAGGTCGGGATGTCCTCTTCCAGACCTATGTTTACTATACCCTACTTTAATGACTCTGCTATCAGTTCTAGAGGGTTTTTAAAGATTGTTTCTACCTCTGCATTGTTCAGTGCTTCAGAGAGTTGCATACGACAGGCAGAACATTCTGCACTTACATAATGGGCTTTGGTATCTCTTATCATCGCTGCTTTTGGTTTTCCTGCAAGCTCAGCAAAATGGAACTTTTCTGTCTGTATCGTCACCCCGCCAAAACCACAGCATCTATCTGAATCTGACATCTCTATCATCGGGTAATTGGGTGCTAAAAGGTTACGTGGCTGCTCATAGATGCCTTGCACTTTTTTCGCATGACAAGGGTCATGGTAGGTGACAGCAGTATCAAACTTTTTACCTTTTTCTTTAAGTATATGTTGCAAGTCAGTGTTGTCATCTAACCATGCTGTTGCCATATGCATTTTTTCAGCTACTTTTTTGGCACGTGCTTCCCACTCTGGCATGTCATGGTTTTTAAAGAACACGGCCCAGTCATGTTTCATCATGGCTGAACAGGTAGCTTCGGGTATGAGCATGGCATCACACTCATCCATAAAACTTTCAAAATATACTATGTTTTTCTTTGTCATATACTCCACAGAATGCACATCTCCTGTAAAGTATGCAGGGGCAGAACAGCAGAGTTGTTTTTTGGGAATAAAAATATCAATGTTCAATTCTTTTAAAATATCGACCAGGCTGTCACCGATACCCGTATAATTATAGTTTGCCAAACAACCAATAAAAAGTGCCACACGTTGGTTATTGGTTCCTGAGCTTGTCGAAGGGATCTCTTCGGGGTAGCTATTGAGAAAAGAAGTTTTTGCCATAGAAGGAAGCAGTCTGCCTTTTTTTATCATAGGCAGTGAAAATCGTGCACGAAGCCCTCTGTCTTTATCATCTTGTGCTAGAGCACAGGTTTTGAACATGAAGCCCATCTTCATGACAAAGTCCATGATCTTCCGGTTACGTAAAAGAAAGAAGAAGCCGCGTTTAAACCAGGCAATGCCAAACTTGTCAGCAATGTCTGCACGTACTTCTTCTATGACCATGTCAGTAGCAAGGGAGTTGGGACATACATCCACACAATTAGTACATAAGAAACATGATTCAAAGATGTCTTTTGCATTTTTATCGAGTTCTAAATGCCCTTGTTGGTAGGCACCAAGTAAATCTATGAAGCCACGAGGTGAGGTGGTTTCATCGGGGTTTACTTGGTGTATAGTACAAACGGGAATACATTTTCCACATTTGATACAGTCATCACTTGTTTCGCTAAAGTTAAAAATATCTTCTGGTTTTTTGCTCATGTCTCTTTCTTTAAATGTTTAATCTCGTCCCCATGCTTTGCGTGGGAATGTATAGTTCATGTTTTAGTTATAGCTATACTTTTGTTAAATGTCAATGGCTTCTTCGTTACTTTTTTATTTTTTGTACTGCGACAAAAGAGAAAAAAGTAACCAAAAAAGAAAAAACGCAACCACTATCGCGACTGCAAACGTTCTTTGTTGCTCTTGTTCACACGTTGCAAGTGGGAATGCACACAATAACTCTTAACTCTTAACTCTTAATTCTTCACTCTCCCTTTGGGAGTCAAGCCACACCATAATACCCTTCTGCGCATGCAGTCTGTTCTCTGCTTCAGAAAAGATCACTTCTGCATGTTTTTCAAAGGTCTCTTCACTTACTTCGTAGCCTCTGTAGGCAGGTAAACAGTGTAAGAAAATGGCATCCTCTTTGGCGTGGGACATTAAAGTCTCATCTACCATGTAGCCTTCAAAAGCTTTCATACGTTCTTCTTTTTCCTCTTCCTGTCCCATGGAAACCCATGTGTCCGTGGTAACCACATCACAACCTTTGACTGCTTCAACAGGGTCATTTCCGAAGGTAATGGTTGCGCCAGACTCTTTTGCAATGTTCATAGCATCCAGGATGATGTCAATGTCGCATTCATAGCCCAGTGGGGTGGCAATGCGTAGCTCAAAGCCAAGTTTGGCAGCAAGCATGAGCCAGGAGTGTGTCATGTTATTGCCGTCACCAATGTAAGCGACGACAGGGTTTTTGTCTTTGCCGAACTCTATCATGGTGAGGTAGTCTGTTATGAGCTGTACAGGGTGATAAGAGTCAGTAAGACCATTGATCACAGGTACTTTGGAATAGGCGGCGAACTCTTCAAGTTTCTCCTGCTCAAAGGTACGTATCATCACCATATCCACCATGCGGCTAATGACCCGTGCTGTGTCTTTCATAGGCTCACCACGTCCAAGCTGGATGTCATTACTAGACAAAAATAGTCCTACCCCGCCGAGTTGGTAGATACCTGTCTCAAAACTTACACGTGTACGTGTAGAGCTCTTCTCAAAGATCATCCCCAAGGTTTGGTGTTCCATATACGGTACAAACTTGCGTGCTTTGGTTTGTGACTTTATCTTCTGTGCCAAGGCTATCATCTCCAAGATCTCATCTTTGCTAAAATCTTTGAGTGTTAAAAAGTGTCTCATTGGACTGTC
>DQVY01000099.1 GCA_015661535.1 Sulfurovum sp.
CTATTGCCATGGGTAAAGACGTGATCGGTGAAGAGCTTGCAAGAAAGTATCTTCCATTGGTTGCAGCGGTAGGAATCTTTGTATTTGTATCGAATGTGATCGGTATTATTCCGGGTTTTGAGTCTCCAACGTCTAACATTAACGTGACATTACCTTTGGCACTTTTGGTCTTCTTTTACTACAACTACGAAGGTATCAAGAAAAATGGTTTTGTAAAATACTTTGCACACTTTATGGGTCCTGTAAAATTACTTGCACCCTTGATGTTCCCTATTGAGATCGTTTCTCACATATCAAGAATCATTTCACTTTCATTCAGACTTTTTGGTAACATTAAAGGGGATGACCTTTTCTTATGGGTACTACTTATGTTGGTACCATATATTGCACCCCTTCCTGCATACCTTTTGCTTACATTCTCAGCCATTTTGCAAACGTTTGTATTTATGATCCTTATCTATGTGTACCTTGCGGGTGCTGTAGCTATAGAAGATGATCACTAAGATCATTTAAAAACAATATAATGAGACTGCAAAACGGACCTTTAAGTTTTGTGGTCAACTTTCTTCTGGGTGTTGCCTGGGCCGCTGTTTTTCTAGGCGCCATTACTTCTTTTCTCTCTTTTTATCATGACAGTTTTTTGTATGCGATCATCTCTGCTTTTATTGGGGCTTTACCTGGCATGGTTGCAGTACTTTTACTTGAGCATGTGATAACAGCCAAAGAGAGGCATTTGGAACTCCAAAAACAGACAGCTTTGCTTGAAAAACTTCTTATGCAAAAAGAGACCGACTCTTTACAATGATCGCTTATGCTGTCACGGACCCTTCTACTTTAGATTTTACTACACTTGAATATACACTAAAAGGCTTTTCCGAACGTGCTTCTATGATCGTCTACAGGGATACGAATAATACAGATTATGCTGAGTATGCTCGTAAATTTCTTTCCTCTGCGATAGATTTTGATAAGGTCTTATTGCACACGGATCATATCTTGGCCAAGACTTTAAATGCAGACGGCGTACATTTAAGATCTACACAATTTTCTGACATTCAAGATGCAAAGTCTTTAGGTTTATTTGTGGTCGTGAGTACACATACGTTAGAAGAGGCATTAGAGGCAGAATCTATGGGTGCAGATATGCTCACTATAAGCCCTGTGTATAAAACACCCAATAAAGGAACACCTATAGGACTTGAGGGCTTGAAGAAGGTGACTTCTCTTGTCACTATTCCGGTGATAGCGCTTGGGGGGATACTTACACAAGCACAGATAAATGCCTGTGAAAAAGCAGGGGCCAAGGGTTTTGCTTCTATACGGTATTTTGCCTAAAGAAACGTAGGTCGGGAAGAGGACATACCGACCTACAGTCTTATTAGATAGATTAAGCTCAGAGTGCACCCCTAAACTTCTTTATAGTACCAAAACGCTATAATCACTACAATTATTTAACGAGGAAAACTACCATGTTTGAAACCGTCATCGGTCTTGAAGTTCACGTACAGCTTAACACCAAAACAAAACTCTTTTGTGCCTGTCCAACCTCTTTTGCAGAGCATCAAAACAGCAATACCTGTCCTACCTGTCTGGCACTTCCGGGTGCCTTGCCTGTGGTCAATAAAGAAGCAGCCATTAAAGCAATGAGACTTGGGTATGCCATTAATGCCAATGTGAACCATACTTCGTACTTTGACAGAAAATCTTACTTTTATCCGGACAGTCCTTCTGCGTATCAGATCACGCAGTTGACGAAGGCGATCGTACAAAAAGGTGAAATATTCATTGACTTAAAAGACGGGACGCAAAAACGTATAGGGATGACACAGGCACATTTGGAAGCAGATGCTGGGAAAAATATACATGAGGGTAACTATTCTAAAGTAGACCTGAACCGTTCCGGGACACCACTGCTTGAGATCGTTTCTGACCCCGATATGAGAAGTGCAGATGAAGCTGTGGCATTTTTGAAAAAACTGCATTCAACCGTACGTTATCTGGACATTTCTGATGCAAACATGCAAGAGGGGTCATTTCGATGTGATGTGAATGTCTCCATTAGACCAAAAGGACAAGAAGCTTTTGGTACCAGAGTAGAGATCAAGAACATTAACTCCTTTAAATTTGTCTCTGCGGCGATAGCCTATGAAGTGCAAAGACAGAGAGAAGCCTATGAAGATGGTGTGTATGAACAGGAAGTACACCAGGAGACGAGACTCTGGAATGTGGAGGAAGGGGTGACCAAGTCTATGAGAGGGAAAGAAGAAGCGGCAGATTACCGTTATTTCCCAGACCCTGACCTGCGTCCTTTGGTGGTGACAGAAGAGATGATAGCTGAGGCAAAAGAGATGCCTGAACTTCCTGATGCAAAAGTAAAACGTTATGTGGACGAACTTGCTATGAAGTTATATGATGCACAGGTGATCACAGCTGACAAAGAGATGGCATACTACTTTGAAGAGATGTTGACGCAGGGTGCTGTGGCCAAAACAGCCGTCACCTGGCTTACTTCTGAATTACTCGGGCGTCTTAACAAAGCAGGCTTAACCATAGAAACATCTCCTATTGATGCCAAAACACTGGGTACTTTGGTGGCTAAAATTTCAGATGACAGTATCTCCGGTAAAGGTGCCAAAGAGATACTTGACCACATGATGGAAAATGAAAACCGTGATGTGGATGCACTTATAGAAGAACTTGGTTTGGCGCAAGTGAGTGATGATGGGGCTATCTTGGTGATCATCGACGAGATCCTGGCTGCCAACCCTGATAAAGTCGAACAGTACAAAGGCGGGAAAGATAAACTTTTCGGTTTCTTTGTCGGACAGACCATGAAGGCGAGTAAAGGGACTGCAAACCCCGGAAAAGTGAATGCATTGCTAAAAGAACGTTTGGGATAATATGTGGGTCGGTATTCCGACCTTGAAGGTAGAGAGATAATAAGGGTGAAATATGCATAAACATATCGTAAGACTCTCCGAAAAAATAGATGCATCCCTCAACTATCAAAAAACAAAATCATTTTTCCGTTCACTTCTTGAAGATTCAAGTTATCCATATAAAAAATATTTTGACTTTTTTATGATCGCTTTGATCGTGACCTCCATCTCTACACTTATTATGAGTAAAACAGGAAAAATACCTGAATGGATGTTAGAATTTGACCTTTATTTTGTGACAGGTATTTTTGCACTTGAATACCTTTTGCGTTTATGGGTACAGCATGATATCCATAAATACATTTTATCTACAGCTGAATCAGAAAGAGGGATCAAGCGTTATTTTCCTCTTCTTAAATCTAAACTCCGTTATATGCTTTCATTGCCTGCACTCATAGACCTTATTGCTATTTTTCCTAAATTTAGGATCATCAGACTGTTGAAGCTTTACCATTACATGCATGGGGCCTCAAGTCTTTTTAATGCTTTACTAAAAAAACGTTCTGAATTCATCTTTTTGGGATACATGCTCTTGGGTGTAACTTTTACCTTTGGTTCCATATTTTATTTGCTCGAATTTGGTATAAATGAAGGACTTAACTCCTATTTA
>DQVY01000155.1 GCA_015661535.1 Sulfurovum sp.
AGGATAAAAGCAATAAGAAATGCATAACGTATGCTCTCCCTATAAGGTTTAAGCAATGTTTCTGAGTCTAGTTTTATACCCAGGAATCTATCTTTTGCTAGCAGCGGGGTAAAGAGTGCAAAATAGTTTTTCCCCTCCTCCTGGTATTTAATGACTTGGTTTGTCTTTTTGTTTGCAAAGGCTTGTTTTAATTCTTGATGAATGGTTTGTGCTTTTTGTTGTGCTCCCTCTTTGCTAAAAAGTGAAGATGCAAATTTATTCCCTTTTTTGTCCACAACAAAGACTTCGGAATTTACATCAAATTCCTGAAGCGCCAAGAGTTCATTGAGTTGATGCATGGTGTAGTCCAATGCCAAGACGATACCCTCCGGACTGATCTTTTTGGCATAGGTGATACCCATTTTCTGACTGTTCGAAAAAAAGTATGGCAAGGTAGAGATGATCTCTGTTGTCTTCATCGCGTTGCTGTACCATGGACGTTCGGACACTGCATACGTTTTACTGAAACTGTTTTTAGTGATGAGGTTAAAGTTCTTATCTAAAAATGCATTTTGCTGCTGGTTGTTAATAATGGTAACAATGGTCCAACAGGTAGAAGGCGGGGCTTTAAATGTTTGATATAAAGCAGTGCGCCCCTGCATATGAATCACTTCATAAAAACTTCCGTCAGGATGTGCAAAATAGATAGCATGAAGATGGTGGTTCTGCTGCAGTATTAGTACCATATCATCAAAAAACGGATGTATGGGTTCAAAAGTGATGGGTGCATACAGTTTTTTATGTTTGCTTTTTAAGCTTAATACTTTTCGTGTGTCAGAGGCTTCATTGAGTATATGTTCGCTGATGTTTTTTGAAATAATACGAAAGGTTTTGTTTGTAGATTCAATAGCAAGTTTCTCACTAAAGTAATATTGAGAAAAAAGAAGTGAAAGGGCTACGATACCTACGAGCAGTAAAAATGTGATAAAAATATTGGTTTTTATAGAGACTTTCATTATACTTTTCCCTTCTTGAAGAGTAGTATAACATAATGAGTGAAAAGAATTTTAGAAAATGATTGGAAGTTATGGCTGAGGGGAAGAGATTCGAACTCTCGGTGGGTTGCCCCACACAGACGTTCCAGGTCTGCACCTTCGACCACTCGGACACCCCTCAATAATTACCATGTTTTATCTTTCAAATTATCAAAAATTTAGAATATTGAATAGATAATGTAGTACCCCTCCCCAGATATCTGCGGCACACAGCAAAGAGAGGTGGGCTGCTATGTTCCCATCCTGACCCGTTGTCTCTCAGTACCGTTGCACAGGTCTGAAAAGAGGCGAGAGAATTATAGTGAAAATAGACTTACATAATGTTTGAAGTCGTGTAGGGTGTTATTTTAATACGCCATAGAAACATATATACTATTTTAATATCTGATTACCCCTGTATGCGAATTTAGACTTGGTGGTGCAATAAAGATACCCTACGCGTTGGATATTTAAATATTCTCTTCATTATGTGTCACAGACCATTCATTAAAAGGAAGGGCTTCAAAATGGAGTTTTTCAATACGAAAGTCATAGGTATTGGCAACCGTAACTATTGTGACTTTTTCTACCCCGTACTTTTTATAAGTGGAGAATTTGTTTTGACATTTGACCCAAAAGCTCTCTTCATTTTCAAAAGCAGAGGCTATGATGAGCTCATTGTCATCTGTGAGGTAGCCATAGTTTCCCAGAGTGCGTATGGGTACCTTGTGTTTTATGAGGGTGAGTGCCATCATACTGTCAAACTGTGTACCGAAAGGTTGTTGCGCAGTAAGGTAGTTGACAAATGCAAAGTCATACATAAGCATTTTTTTACCACTTCTTTTGATGGCATTGTCTATGAAGTAGAGTAGCCCCTCCTCTTGAAAATATTTGACAGCGCGGTAGACAAAATCTTTGGAGATACGGAAATGTTCTTTGGTAAAAGTATAGATCTGATGGGTGGTCATAGGCTGGGCATTGTATCTGGCTAGTATGAGAATAAGAGACTGTTCATTTGGGGTGAACTGTTGTTGGAAAAACTGTTTCATGGCAAGTGTTGTGTTGTTACTGTGTTTTGCCATAGCAGGCAGAGTACCGGCTTTGAGAAAATGGTTAAATGCATTGCTTGCGGAGCTTGATTGTGTAAAAGAGAAGAACTCCTCATAATCAAGGGTAAAAAGTTGCTGATGTACAAAGCCTTCTTCTGGAATAGGGGTACGGCTGACTATAACGGTACGTTCGACTATTGGTAACACTTCCATCATCCCTTCTTCATAATGATCAAGGATGAGCTCTTTAATGTTGAGTTCCCTGATGTAGTCTTGAAGGGGCAGGGTATCCAGTGTATTAAGGATGAGGTTAGGCTCCTCCAGATCGATATAGAGCGTAGTCTCATCTTTTTCTTGCAGATAGTCAAGTACCAAAGCTGTTTTCCCAGCACCTCTTACACCATAAAGATTCACATTGCCTTCAGGAGAGAGTTGGACTTTTCGTAACATATACTGTTCATTTTGTGGCGGTTGTGCATGATAATGTTCCAAAAGATCCATCTAAAACCTCATAACTTTCCTTTTTGTAAGGAAATAATTTTTAAGATTGTATCGTATTTAGACTAAAAGTCATTGCAGCTTTAAAAAAGTTTGGGTATAATTCGCGTTCCTAATATTTATGTTAGAGGGTTTACCCCTGTGTTTAGGCACCTTGGCTTTGCCATGCTGACGAGTTCTTTTAAAGGTAAAATATGGAAAAAATTAGATTAAAGCTTAAAGCTTACGATCACAGAGTGTTAGACAGATCAGTTGCTGCAATTGTAGATGCAGTTAGACGTACAGGTGCAGAGATTAGAGGGCCAATTCCAATGCCAACTAAACTTAAGCGTTATACGGTTCTTAAATCACCACACGTAAATAAAGATGCGCGTGAGCAATTTGAGATCAGAATTCACGGAAGAATGATCGACATCGTTTCGGCTACTTCAGATACTATAGACTCACTTATGAAGTTAGACTTAGCACCTGAAATCGAAGTTGAAATCAGATCAATGGACAAGTAGGAGTAGAGATGGAATTTATAATTGAAAAAATTGGTATGAGCAGAACTGTTGATGTACCAGCTGTTCCAGTTACTCTTCTTAAAGTCATTGAAACGAAAGTTTGTGAAGTGAAAGAAGACGGAAAAGCACTTGTTGCATACAACTCAAGTAAAAAACTTAATAAAAGCATTGAAGGTCAGCAGACTAAATTTAATGTTTCTAAAGAGTTTAACAAATTTATGACAATCGAAGTAGCTGAAGGTACTGAGGCAGGCGATCTAAGCCCGGCAGCATTAGCAGAAGCAACATTGGTAAAAACATCTTTAGATACTAAAGGTAGAGGTTTTTCCGGTGGTATGAAACGTCACGGATTTGGTGGTGGACCTGGTTCACACGGTCACAGATTTGGTAGACGTATTGGTTCTATCGGTAATGCTGAATGGCCAGGACGTGTTCAAAAAGGTAAAAAAATGCCTGGACAATACGGTAACAC
>DQVY01000107.1 GCA_015661535.1 Sulfurovum sp.
ATCAACCCCTGCAATACGAGCCATGTTTATCCTTGTCTTTGTTTATGTTTTGGATTTTTACAAATCACGCGTACGATACCCTTGCGTTTAATGATCTTACAATCATCACACATTTTCTTTACTGATGGTCTAACCTTCATGGTTACTCCTGTTTATAAATAGTACGCATATGAAGCAAAAGCTCCATACACTACGCTGACGCTGAGTCAACTTCAACAGTTGGCTCTCGCGACTGGTCGCTCTTTTTGTCATGTGCACCTAGAGTGTAAAACACTCCTTTTTTGCGTGGATAGACGATGTTTTGTCTCTCCAACCCTTGAGTAATCGGTGCGGAATTAATCAAAGATTCTTCGCGCAGTTCCTATACCTATAGTAATAGGGAGGAGGATTATACCGAAATGTTTCTTGGTGTTTTCTTAGAAGGAAGTGATAACGCGTAGGGTGTCAATTTATTGCACCTTTTTTAAACTATTTGGTGCATTAAAATGCACCCTACAGCTCTATGATGTTGAAGCGTTATCCCCACCATAAATTTTTTTATTTGTATCTAAAAGTGATACGACCTTTGTCAAGACTGTATGGAGTAAGCTCCACTTTTACAGTATCGCCAGGAAGGATCTTGATGTAGTGCATACGCATTTTACCTGCGATGTGACAAAGTACAATATGTCCATTGTCAAGCTCTACTCTGAAGGTTGCATTAGGTAATGCTTCAACCACTTTACCGTCAATTTCTATTACATCATCTTTAGCCATTGTATTCCTTTATTAAAATTTTTCTTTAGGTGTAAGCATCTATGGTCCAAAGCCTAGGCTTCGGTCAATATAACCGCTTTCCCGTCTACTACTGCGACCTGGTGTTCATAGTGTGCAGAACGAAGTCTGTCATCACTCACTACAGACCATTTATCATCTAAAAGCATAGGTTGCCCACTTTTCTGGCATACCATAGGTTCTAAACAAAAAACCATACCATTTTTGATCTTGGGACCCTGATTGGGTTTACCCTCAAGATAGTTTGGTATGTTCGGCTCATCATGCGCTTTTGTACCAATGCCATGACCACAATAGTCACGCAAAGGTACAAAACCCGCTTCTGTAATGTAGTCTTCCAAGATTTTGGTCAACTCTTTGAAGCGCATACCAGCTCTTATAGAATCAATCGCATGATAGAGTGCTCCTTTAGAGCAATCTATCAAGGCTTGATCCTCATCGCTGATCGTGCCTACTGCCATCGTAATAGCAGCATCACCAAAATAACCATCTAGTTTTGTCCCAATGTCAAGACCCAATACATCACCATCTTTAATAACAGTATCGTCCGGTACACCATGGATACATACTTCATTGAGTGAAGTACACACAGAACCCGTAAAACCGTAAAGGCCTTTAAAAGAAGGGATAGCACCTTGCTCACGTATATAGGTTTCACCTAAAGTGTCAATTTCTTTGAGAGTCATACCTGGCTTTACTTGAGATTGCAGATATTGGAGTGTTTTACCAACGATCTCGCCAGCCCGTTTGAGCTTAGCGATCTCGTCAGGTTTTCTAATAGCAATAGCCATTATAGACCTACGTTACCTAAAGTATCGTATTGGTTCATTGTTCTTTGTGCTTCAATCTTTCTCATTGTATCCAGAGCAACCTGAACGATAATAAGTACCGCCACCCCACCGAAGTAGAAAGAAGCACCCATACCTGAAATAATGGCAAATGGTACCGTAGAAATAATGGCCAGGTACACAGCACCTGAACCCGTCAATCTACTTGCCACTTCATTTAAAAAGTCTTTGGTATGCTCACCTGGTCTAACACCAGGGATAAAACCACCTTGTCTTTTTAAATTATCAGCGATATCTTTGGCATTAAATGCAATAGATGCATAGAAAAAAGCAAAGAACATCACAAGCAGGAAGGTCACCACATTAAATGTGATCCCCCCTGGTGCCAAAGTATCAGCAATAGCTGTTACCCATGGCGTTGTACTTGACTGTAACATAGTCAGTGGGAACATCAATATTGCAGAAGCAAAAATAGGAGGAATAACACCAGAAAGGTTTACTTTCACAGGGATGTAGTTCATCACTCTTTTTGTCTGATTCTGCATGATCGTTTTTCTTGAATAAGAGATAGGCACACGTCTCTCGCCAAGTTCCACATAAATAATAGCCAAAATTGTAATTAACATAATGGCCAAAATACCAAGCACTACCAAGAAGTTCATCTCACCTGCATTTACTGCTCTAACCGTGTTACCTATGGCACCTGGTAAACCAGATACAATACCGGCAAAGATGATCAATGAGATACCGTTACCGATACCTTTTTGCGTGATCTGTTCACCGATCCACATAAGAAGCATGGTTCCTGCCAACATAGAGAATGTTGTCAATACTGTAAACATCATTGGATCGATCATGACTGCCGATGCACCGGAACGTCCTGTCATACTTTGAAGTCCCATAGAGACACCAATCGCTTGAACAACCGTAATAAAAATAGTGAAATAACGAATGATCTGCATATATTTCTGCATACCGTCACGTTCTTTTTTCATTTGTCCGAGTGCGGGGAAAGTAGCTGCAAGCAGTTCCATAACGATGGAAGCAGTAATGTAAGGCATAATACCTAACGAGATGATACTTAAACGTTCAACGGCATTACCAGAGAACATATTCATTAGCCCAAGGGCATTGTTTGAGTTGGTATCAAAAAACTCTTTGATAACATTCAAATCAACACCTGGAGTTGGGATATAGGCTAAAACTCTGTACGCAAAAAGGAATCCTAATGTGATCAGGATTTTTTGAGTTAAAGCATTGCCCATAATTATTTTCCGCTTGTTGTAACAGCTTCGTCTTTGATCTTAGCAGCAAGATCTTTTGCGCTAGCACCAATTAACTTCACTTTAGTTACTGACTTTCCAAGCTTATGAACTGACTTGATCGTCTCAAGTGTAATTTCAGAAAGCTCAGAAATTGCTTTAATTTTTTCTACGTTGATCACGTATGGTTTTTCTATTTTAGAAGTAAAACCAATTTTAGGCAATCTTTTGTAAAGTGGCATTTGTCCACCTTCAAAACCTCTTTTTCTAGAGTAACCAGATCTTGATTTTTGACCTTTGTTACCACGACCGGCTGTTTTACCTGTTCCTGAACCTTGACCACGACCAACTCTTTTTCTATTTTTCGTTGAACCTGGAGCAGGTTGTAAATTATGTAAACCCATAATTACCCCTTACGCTTTAATTCTAGTAAGTGCTTGAATTGTAGCTCTTACTAGGTTATTTGGGTTGTTAGAACCGATTGATTTGCTAAGAACATCTTGAATTCCTGCAAGCTCAAGTACTGGTCTGGCAGCACCACCGGCAATAACACCTGTACCTTCAGATGCTGGTCTAAGTACAATTCTACTTGCATTGAATTTGTGTTCAATGTCATGTGCGATTGTAGTTCCCTTGATATTTACTTTTACAAGGTTTTTGTGTGCATCATCTACCGCTTTTTTAATCGCGTCTGGAACTTCTTTGGCTTTACCAAATCCGTATCCTACTGTACCTTTTTTGTCACCAATGACGACAAGTGCAGTAAATCTAAAACGTCTACCACCCTTAACAACTTTAGTAACACGGCCAATATTAACGATTACTTCTTCGAATTCTTTTTCAATTTCTTCGTTTTGATTATTATTTTGCATCATGCTTCCTTAAAACTTAATTCCGGCTTCTCTAAGCGCATCAGCAAATGAAGCAACAACACCATGGTATAAATAACCATTTCTGTCAAATACAACATTCTCTATGTTTTTAGAAGCAAGATTTTTAGCCATCTCAACCGCTACTTTTTTAACATCTTCCTGGTTAGATTTTAAACCAAGTTTTCTACCATCAACTGCTGCCAATGTAACACCTGTAGTGTCATTGATCGCTTGTGCATAGAAATATTTGTTAGACTTATATACAGAAAGTCTAGGAAGAGTATCTGTTCCGAAGATCTTACCTCTTACTCTGGCTTTTCTCTGAGCGCGAAGTTTATTTTTTCTTTTTTGAATACTTTTTAACATCTACCGCCCCTTACTTACCAGCTGCTTTACCAGCTTTTCTAATGATAACTTCATCAGTATACTTCACACCTTTACCCTTGTAAGGCTCTGGTGGTCTGAATGATCTTATTTCCGCAGCAGCTTGACCAACAACTTGTTTGTCTGTACCGATGATAGTAATAATGTTTTTCTCAACTTTTACATCAAGGCCCTCTGGGATATCATAGTTGACATCATGAGAGAAACCAAGTTGAAGGTTAAGTACCTTTCCTTGTACTGCTGCTCTGTAACCAACACCATTGATCTCTAAAGATTTTGTATAACCTTTGTCCAATCCAATAATAATGTTGTTAAAAAGTGCTCTGTATGTTCCCCAGAATGCTGCATCTTGTTTTTCATCACCTATACGTTCAAAAACAACTTCTGAACCATCGATGTTGATACCCACTCTTCCATGAGTTTCAAGTCTTTTTTCTAGATTGCCTTTTTTAGCCACGAGAGTCGTACCGTCTAGTGATACATCAATACCACTTGCCACAGTTACTGGTCTTTTTCCTATTCTTGACATCTTATTTCCTTACCAAATACTACAAATTACTTCGCCGCCAATGCCGCGTTTGTACGCTTCATCATTAGCAATAACACCTTGAGAAGTAGAAACTACCAAAGTACCGTAACCGTTTTTAAATGTTCTAATATCGTCTTTACCTTGGTGAACACGTCTACCAGGTTTAGAGATTTTTTTGATCTCATTGATCACACTTTTTTCATTCTCATCATATTTAAGAACTACTTTAATCGTTTTCTTGTTGCCATCTTCTTTTACTTTGAAACTCTCTAAGTAACCTTTATCTACCAAAATAGATACTGTTGCTTCAATCGTTTTAGAGTGAAGAAGTGTAGTAACGTCTAGTCTTCTTTGCGCAGCATTTCTTATACGAGTAAGAGAGTCTGCAATTATGTCTGTCATCATCTTTTTATTCTCCTTACCAGCTTGCTTTTCGCATACCAGGAATGAGGCCTTCATTGGCCATTTTTCTTAAACACACACGACAAAGACCAAAGTCTCTGTATACTGAGTGAGGTCTACCACAAATGTTACATCTTGTATATGCTTGCGTAGAGAACTTTGCTTTTCTCTTCTGCTTAGCTATCATTGATTTCTTAGCCATTAGTTTCTCCCTTTAGCAAATGGCATTCCAAGCTTCTCAAGAAGCGCGAACCCATCTTTGTCACTTTCAGTACTTGTTACAATTGTAATGTTCATACCGTGTGTTTTAATTACTTTGTCAAACTCTACTTCTGGGAACATCAATTGCTCTTGAAGACCGAAGTTATAGTTACCGCGTCCGTCAAAACCTTTTCTAGGTGTTCCTCTAAAGTCTTTTACTCTTGGAAGAGCGATAGATACAAGTTTGTCAAAGAAGTTATACATATTGTCACCTCTAAGTGTTACTCTGATACCTGTTGGTGCACCTTCTCTGGCTTTAAATCCTGCAACAGATTTTCTAGCCATAACTACTACTGCTTTTTGACCAGCAATAAGAGAGATAGTATCTGCCATGTTAGCGATGAGTTTGTTATCTTTACCCTCTTCACCAGCACCAACAGAAATGACTATCTTTTCAAGCTTAGGAGTCTGCATCGGATTAGCAATTCCACACTCTTCTCTGAGTGCAGGAACGATGTCATTGTACTTTTGCTTCATTCTACTCATAGGATTATGCCTCTACTTTTTTTACATTTGAGATGTGAATAGGCATTTCTGTGTTAGCAAACCCACCCTCTTTGTTCTGCTCACTAGGTTTTACAGCTTTTTTAGCCATTTTACACCCAGCAACAATTACTGCATCTTTTTTAGTAAGTACTTGAAGAACTTCTCCAGTTGTACCCTTGTCATCACCAGCGATAACCATTACAGTATCACCTTTTTTGATCTTATATGTTTTTGCCATACTACCATACCTCCGGTGCAAGTGATACAATTTTCATGAAACCTGCATATCTTGTTTCACGACTTACAGGACCAAAGATACGTGTACCTATTGGCTCTCTTTTGTCGTCAATGATTACCGCAGCATTGTCATCAAAACGAATAAGTGAACCATTTTCTCTCTGGATCTCTTTTTTAGTTCTAACAACAACGGCTTTGATAACCTTACCTTTTTTTACTTTTCCAGTTGGAAGTGCTTTTTTAACTGAAGCAACGATCACGTCACCTACAGATGCATATCTTCTTTTAGATCCGCCAAGAACCTTGATACACATGATCTCTTTAGCGCCAGAGTTGTCTGCTACATTTAATCTAGTAAAACCTTGGATCATTACACTTCTCCTCTCTTAACGATTTCAAGAAGTCTGAAACTTTTTGTTTTAGAAAGTGGTCTACATTCGATAGCGCTCACTGTATCTCCAACATTAATGTCGTTCTTCTCATCGTGGATAAGATATTTTTTAAATCTTTTTACTGTCTTGTGATATCTTGGGTGAAGAACTTTTCTTTCAACTAAAACAGTTGCAGTTTTTTCTCCGGCCTTTTTTATCACAGTACCTGTTATTTGTCTTTTTGGCATATCTGGCCCCTTACTTCGATCTAGCAGCAGTCAATGCTGTCTGGATTCTTGCGATATCTTTCTTCGCTACTCTTAACTCAGCAGTGTTTGTCAATTGCATAGTCTTCTGCTTTGCATTGAGGGTAAACAACTCCAGTTTTTTCTCTTTAAGCATCGCTGTAAGATCAGCTTCACTTTTATCTTTTAAATCAATATAGTTCATTTGTATCCTTTAAAGCGATGATTTTACACTTAAATGGCATTTTATGAATTGCAAGTGTTAAAGCTTCTCTTGCAAGAGTCTCTTCTACCCCAGCCATTTCAAAAATGATTCTTCCTGGCTTAACATTCATTACCCATCTGTCAACAGGACCTTTACCTTTACCCATTCTTGTTTCAAGTGGTTTAGCAGTAAGAGGCTTATCAGGGAAAACTCTAATCCAAGTTTTACCGGCTCTGTTAATTTTTCTAGTCATAGTAATACGCGCAGCTTCAATTTGTCTAGAATCAATTCTTCCAGCTTCAGTCGCTTTGATCGCAATATCACCAAATTCAATCTTATGTCCGTTGAAAGCCTTGCCGCGATTACGGCCTTTCATCTGCTTTCTCCATTTGGTTCTTTTAGGCATTAACATAATTATTCACCTCTTTTTCTAGAAGATCTACGACCTTCTTTTTTCTCTTCTTTTGGCTCCGCCTGGATACCTTTAGCAAGTACTTCACCTTTGAAGATCCATACTTTAATACCAATGATCCCATACGTAGTATGCGCTTCTGCAAAACCGTAATCGATTTTAGCTCTTAGCGTATGCAAAGGTACACGACCCTCTAAATACCATTCAGTTCTAGCCATCTCAGCACCACCAAGACGTCCAGATACAGAAACTTTAATCCCTTTTGCACCTGATTTAAGTGCGCCTTGAATTACTTTCTTCATTGCACGTCTAAATGCTGTTCTTCTCTCTAGTTGTGTTGCAACATTTTCAGCAGCCAGTTGACCAGATGCCTGTGGACGTTTTTCTTCTTTAATGTTGATCGCTACATCTTTACCAAGCATTTTGATAAGTGTTGCTTTCAATTTCTCAATATCTGCACCTTTTTTCCCGATAATGATACCAGGTCTTGCAGTCACGATGTTGATTCTTAATTTCTTAACAGTTCTTTCAATGATGATGTTGGAAACACCTGCATAGAAAAGTTCTTTTTTAAGGAATTTTCTGATTTTGTAATCTTCAGCGATAAAATCAGCAGTTCTTCCTTTTGCCGGGAACCATCTTGATTCCCAGTTTCTGTTGATGCCTAGTCTAAGACCTATAGGATTTACTTTTTGACCCATTACGCTTCCTTCTCAGTTTTTTCAGCAACGCCAACTTCTACAAGAATATGTGCTGTTGGTTTAATGATTCTAGAAGCTGTACCTCTAGCTCTTGGTCTCCATCTTTTCATTACGGCTGCTTTGTCCACTCTACAAGAAGTGATCGTCACTTCTTCTGGTTCAAAGTCACCGTTGGCTACTGCAGATGCAATAACTTTTGAAATGATACCCGCTGCTTTGTTAGGCATAAACTCCAATGATGCAAGTGCAAGTTCAGCATTCATACCCTGAACTTCTCTGGCAATAAGTCTAGCCTTAGTAGGAGAAACTCTTACGAATTTTAATAATGCTCTAC
>DQVY01000121.1 GCA_015661535.1 Sulfurovum sp.
TACATGATCACAACAAACAGGACGGCAAAGCCTAGCAGGTTACCGCCTGTACTCTGCACAAGTGTATGCTCAAAATAGCTAATACCAAAGTAAGTAACAATAGCCAGAAAAAGGCTGTATTCTTTTGAAAAGTCTTTTAGTATCTGCATCTTATTTCACTATATCTTTATGGGGTTTATTCATATTTATTTTCATCTTTCCTTCTATGTCCATGACTCTGTCATCTTTTGATTTATATATTTTTTTAAGACGCTTTTCTACTTTTGCCTGCTTCTCTTTTTTAATGCTGTAGTGTTTAAAAAACTTTTTCACCGTGATCCACTCTTCTTCTTCCACCTCTAATGTATCTTCCTCTGAAAGCACTTCTATCGGCGCTTCCTGATGCATAGACTTCTTTTGTTCAAGCTGCAAGATGTAAAGACTTCGCATCTCATGAAAGGCTTCTTTTAACAGATCTATCTCGCCCTTAAGTGTAGAGGAGATCTGCTTGTTTGATTTTTTCAGATCTTTCACTGTACCTTTTAATACCGATATCGTCTCATCTTTGGCGGCCAAAAGGTCTTTATAGTTTTTTGTATTTGAAGAAGGTTTTGTTTTTGTCGGGGAAGAGGGTTGCGATGCAGGGACTGTCTCTTTGGAAGGAATACCGGCTGTTTCATTCTCTGCTTTGTCAACCACAATGTAAAGCTTACCCTCTACATTTTTAGCTGTCAATATACCCCGTTTTATCTTCGCATAGACTGCTTGTCTTGAGATTCCAAGCTCTTTAGCATACTCTGCAGGCTTCATCAACTTTTCCATACCACCCTCTTCTCTTTACAGTTTTGTAAATCATAGCATAAGTTTTATGAAAGTGTTGACAAAGAGCGTTCCATTTACTTCTGTGTGCCATCCAATACGGGTACAAAAAGGCACTGCTCGATCGTCTCAGAAGTAATACGTCCGTTTTTCTTATAGTAGCGGGTAATAATGTGATAATTTTCCGTCTCTTCAACGGGAGCAACAAGAATACCGCCTTCAGCCAATTGTTCAAAAAGAATTTCAGGTATCTCTTTGGCTGTCGCTGAAAACAAAATACGCTCATATGGTGCATACTGCTTCCAGCCTCTTTGTCCATCATCAAAACGGGTAAAGATATTGTTCATTTCAAGTGCAGAAAAACGATTTTTTGCTTCTGTAAGCAATTCATCGATGCGTTCTATGGTAAAGACCCGGCGGCATACCTGTCCTAAAATAGCCGCTTGGTAGCCAGACCCGCAGCCTACTTCCAATACAGAATCCACACCTTTAAGTTCTAAATGTTGTGTCATTTTAGCCACAGTAAGGGGAGAAGATATCCATTGGCTTGCTGCCATAGGCAGGGCATCAAGTTTATAGGAAAGGTGTTTAAACTGGTTGGGGACAAAGGCTTCTCTGTCAACAGCTAAAAAAGCATTTTTAACATGTTCTTCCAATGCAAAATGCTTTTCTATCTCTTCCACAAGGTTTTGTCTCTGTCTTGCTTTTATCATTTACGTCATTTCCTCATTCCCTATAATGACGAAAGTCTATCTAAAATCTAATTAAATAGGCTTTTTACTTTATCAAAAAAGCCCGGCTCTTCTATGCCTTTGTCCTTATTGTCCATCTTTGTGTAAGTAGTACAGCCCACTTTGCTGCCTGTGTCACATGCTTTTTTATAATATTTTTTCTCTTGGGCTCTGTTTTTTTCAACACCAAAACCACCTCTGTACATGATGGCTATATTAATACAGGAATCTGCACTCCCCAAGGCACAGGCCTTCTCGTAATACTCTCTTGCAAGCGTGTCATTCTGTCTGACCTCCTGGGCATCTCTGTACATAGTTCCCATAGCTTCACAAGCATGCTTTGTCCCCTTATTACAAGCGTCAATAAGGTATGGCTTTGCTGCCTGATAATGCTTGTCTTGATAATAATTTTCTCCCAAAGCATCACAGGCTTTAGCTTCCCCGTATTTACATGCCTTACGGATAAACTCCAGCCCTAAACTCTTTTTCTCCTGATCCTCTGCATTTTCACCTGTGGTCAGAGCCATGCCTGCTTCAAAACAACGCTTAATATCACCATTATGACACGCTTTGATCTGCGTATCTATCTCACTAGCATATAAGCATGTTAATCCTATAAGCAATGCACCTGCTATCTTTTTTTTCATTCTTTACCCTTTTTGATCAATCCATCACAATATAGCGACGCATTTTCTTTATTTCTCTAAAATCTATATGCCCCTCTATCACTTCTGCCCGGTCATTCATAATGGTCTTTCCTGTAGGAGAGATAATCGCCGAAGAACGTGCCATATCGGCATCTGAAGAGTTTGACACCACAACATAACACTGATTCATGACTGCCAAGGCTTGAGACAATACTTCTAAGTGTTTTTTACGTACCTTTCCCCAGCGTGCAGGGACCAGTACCACATCTACACCCTCTACCTGCTTCCACAAATCTTTGAAACGTAACTCAAAACAGATCAGAATGGCATAACTCACCCCGTCTATTTCAAATGGTTTTATTTTCTTTTTTCTTCCTGCTTTTAAATAAAGGTCTTCATCTCCCAGTTTAAAGAGTTTTACCTTCTCCTGTTTATGTATGATCTTATGTTTATGTATCACGACAGCCTGGTTGATAAAGGCATCGCCCTCTTCTAAAATAAGCGTCAAGACAAGGATCTGCTCGTCTACCTCTTTTTTGAGTAGTTTAAGTGCCTTTGCAGAGAACTTTGCAGCGGTTGCCATATGTTCATAATCATAAGAGGTTAAAAAAACTTCCGGAGCCAGAACGATGTGTTTGTCTTGATGTTCCTTTAGGTAGGAGAGAAGCGTATCTAAATTTTCCTGATAACGCTTATGCGAGGGAAGCTGCAGGGTTGCAACTTCCATATTTTCAGGCATACTAAGCATACAAAGGCCTAAAAATCGTCTAGATCCAAACTTCCTTTGGAGTAGTTTGTCACATTACCCTCAAAGAAGTTTGTTTTTTGGTCATTAAATTGTGAAAAATTATCTACCCATTTAATAGGATGTTCCACATTATAAAGCTTTTCCATACCTACGGCATGCAACCTTTTGTCTGCAAGATGCTGGATGTATTGGGTAATGATCTCATCTGTCAGTCCCAAGATCTGCCCTTGGGTAATGTACGCACCCCATTCACTTTCGAGTTTCACTGCATCTCTAAACATCTCATAGACATCTTCTTCAAGCTCTTTTGTAAACAGTTCCGGCCGCTCTTTTTTGGTCGCGTTGATCATATTTTGAAAGAGCAGCAAGTGTGTCACTTCATCTCTTTGTATAAAACGTATCATCTGTGCAGTTCCAAGCATTTTATCGGAACGTGCGAGCGTATAGAGGTAGGCAAAACCAGAATAAAAATAGATACCTTCAAGAATTTGATTGGCAAACATTGCTTTTACAATGTTGGTATCTGAGGGATTCTCAGAAAGTTCATCATACACTCTGGCAATGGCATCATTTTTGGTTTTAAGCTTCATATCTCTTCTCCAAAGCTCATATATCTCTTGAGAATTTGTAGAGATACTATCTACCATTACGGCATAACTTTGAGAGTGCAGCGCTTCTTCAAAAGCCTGTCTTACCAAAATAAGATTGACCTCAGGAGCCGTAATGAACGGGTTAAGGTTATCAATAATGTTATTGGTTTGCAGCGAATCCATAAAGATCAACTGTGCAAGCACTTTGTCATACGCTGATTTTTCTGCATCGGTAAGATGTTTATAGTCATTCACATCACGTGTCATGTCCACTTCTTTTGGGTACCATGAGTTATTGAGCATCATTTCCCAAAGGTTATAGGCCCATTGGTACTTAATGTCATTCAGTTCAAATATCCCTGTAGGATTCCCCCCAAATATTTTACGGTCACTTGTTCTTTCTTCAGAGTCTGGATTATATATTTTTTTGCGTTCCATTTGTATACCTTCTCGATCAATTGAAAACATTATACACATATTGGCTGATTTTTTGGCTAGTAAAAGTAATGAATACACGAAAGGAGAAAAGCCTTACAGAAATTGGATTTAAACAGATAACTTTTTAAAGAAAATTACTTGAACACCTAGGTTCAACTTAAAGGAGTGCATCTTAATAAGAGGGTAAGATGCTATATATAAAAAGTTATCTAGAAAGGCATCAAGGTAAAGGGAGGGGAGAAACCTTGTTTGTCTTTCATAGGTGTAGTATAGCACCCCAGTGTGTACTATTTGTGAATTACAAATACGAACAGCAATAATCTGTAATCGTTTTTACTTTGACTTGAAATTTACTATTGGCAGGCACATCAAAAGATTCACCTCCTTGCACAGGTATCCACTCTTGGGCATTGGGGAGCTTTACATCAAGTGTTCCCGAAGTGATTTCCATGAGCTCTACTGCTTCTGTGCCAAAGGTGTATTCCCCTGGCAGCATAAACCCCAATGTCTTTTTACTACCATCCTCAAAAGACAAGGTTCTGCTTGTCACCGCACCCTCAAAATAACTATTGCCTTCTAGCTCTACACTTACATTTTCAAACTTCACATGAAA
>DQVY01000189.1 GCA_015661535.1 Sulfurovum sp.
ATCAATGAAAGAGGCCTGTATGTACTTTTGGACTATACCAACTTCAAAGGAGAAGGCACACTTGAAAGTGAACGTTACAAAGGGCAGGGGTGGGGGCTTTTACAGGTACTTGAACATATGGATCCCAAAGTGTCTAACAAACAAAAAGCCTTTGCAGAGTCTGCAAGCCGTATGCTGAGTCGCCGTATTAAGAACTCACCACCTGCCAGAGGAGAAGAGCGTTGGAGAAAAGGATGGAATGTACGTTTAAAGACGTATTGGCAGTAATATGATATGCTTTAAATATCCTCATAAAAGATGATAGTGTTTCTTCCTGATGCTTTTGCTTTGTAGAGTGCTTTATCGGACTCTTTTAGTAGGGCTTCCACTTCAAAGGTATTGATGCTGATACCTATGCTTACGGTTATTGTTAGGTTGTCTTCCACCACAATAACCGTATTACTTAGTTTTGTTTTGATATTCTGTGCCAGGGTAAAGGCTCTAAGTTTGTCTGCATAGGGTAAAAATATGACAAACTCTTCTCCGCCAAAACGTGCAAGGATATCATCTTTACGTATGAGTGATTTACATATATTTACAAATGAGATGAGTACTTCATCTCCAATACCATGCCCATATTTATCGTTTACTTTTTTAAAGTGGTCGAGGTCAAGCATCAACAGTGCACCTTTTCTTTTGGAACGTTTTGTCTCTGTAAAATACTCTCCTATCTTGTTATAAAAATAGCGTCTGTTATAACAGTCTGTGAGTGTGTCTGTTTGTGATAAAGTACGTAATTTATGATTGTCGTTGCTAAGTGCCAAATGCTCTTTTTGTAAACGGTTATAGTAGTATGCAAGACCAATAGAGAGTAAGAGTACTTCAAAAAATGACCCTATTTGAGAAGCAAAACCTGTAAGTGTGGTTGAAGGGACGATCCCAATATTGCTTAAGTGAGAGATTGCCACACCTATAAGAAAAAAACTCCAGGCAATAAAATAGAAGAGCGCATTGATATTTTTTTTGAACAAAGCCAAATACAGTGCAATAAGAAAAAGTATAATGGTTCCAAAAAATGTAATGAGGCTTCCTACTTTTATGCTGGTACTATAGTCAACGATAAAAGGAAGCAGTGCGATACATAATGTGAATAGTGCCAAAGCATATAAAAATGCAGCTAGTTTGGGTGTGAGTATCTTGAGGTTAAGAAAATGGATACTAAACAAGACGGCAAAGGTACCTGTTAAAGGCATGGCAATGGGAAGTATATATTGGTTTAGGGAAGGTGTATCTGGCCAAAATAGCTCAAAAGCTATACCTGAGATCGCCAGGGCAAAGCTAATATATGAAATGTGAAAGAGTACATAATACAAAAAACTTCTGTTTTTG
Source organism: Sulfurovum sp. (assembly GCA_015661535.1). Classification (GTDB taxonomy): domain Bacteria; phylum Campylobacterota; class Campylobacteria; order Campylobacterales; family Sulfurovaceae; genus Sulfurovum. The sequence goes on from DQVY01000189.1 coordinate 1,369, forward strand.
GTGATAAGGTAAATAATGAAATTATACATAAGCATAATGAGTATGGCACCAAAATAGAAAGAGAGCCATTTTATCTGTGTGGTACTTGTAGTAAGATAATCCTGTATGCTTTGCACAGAGATACCAATGTTCATAGAACTTTCAGAAACTACTTTGATGAAGAAGGTCTTTGCTTCTAAGGGTAAAAGCTTAAATGTATAGCTGTGGGTAGGCATAAAAGTTTTTTTATCATAGGGGCGATGGTCACCCAACTCTTTTTTCAGGACAAATTTCTCATCTTCTAAGCTATAGATGTCAATCGTGTCAAGTGCAGGGTAGTTAAGTTCGAGTATTTGTTGTATTGTCTGCTCTGTATTGTTCTTTAGCTCTACTTTGATCCAAAATATTTTATGGGTAAAACCAAACTTTGAATGGTTTTTTTCTAAAGGTACAAAAAGACCTTTTTCACTTTTTTCTTTGATCTCATCGAAAGTATAGTTTTTAGGTTCTAGTTGGATATAGCTAAAAGAGTGCTTGACCTCTTCTTGTGCAAAAAGAGAGGTTTGAAACAGTAGTATAACAAGTAGAAAGTATTTCATCCTTTTCCCTAAGCAATAACTATTTATGTAATATTATAACATAACTTAATAGACTTATGTAAGGGTTTATACTGCAAAAGTTTGTTAGTGTATAATACTTTAAAAATAAAGAAGGTGTAGCAGATGCATAAAATAGTTATTTTTATGTGCTTCTTTATGCTTTCTCTTCAAGCAAGAGAAGAGATGACGCTGGAAGAAGTGAGTCGTAGTATCTCTGAGATGCTGAGTAGACAGATGACAACTGTTAATACTAATAAATATCATAACAATGAAATATCAAAAAATAACCTTTTGGCCCTAAGTTGGCATAATGCTTTTTGTGAAACACATCGTTATAAAAAAGAGTGTAAAAGACCGGTCTTCCCACGCTCCAACATACAGTACAATGAGAAAAATTTTGTCCTGCACGGCTTATGGCCTCAGCCTAAAAGTAACATTTATTGTAATGTTGATAACAAGCTTTTAAGTCTTGATAAACATAAGCAATGGCATAAATTACCTGATCTGGATCTTGAAGAAGGTGTACAAAAAGAGTTAACTTCTGTGATGCCTGGATTTGCCTCAAATCTTCATAAACACCAGTGGGTTAAACATGGTACTTGTTACGGAACAGATGCCAATAGATATTTTTCTGATGCCCTTGCTTTGGTCAAACAGCTAAATGACTCAAAAGTGGGAAAATTCTTTCGACAAAACATAGGAAAAAGAGTTACACTGCAACAGGTACGTACGCTTTTTAACAGAAGTTTTG
>DQVY01000196.1 GCA_015661535.1 Sulfurovum sp.
CCTTTTAGCAGGATAATAGCCGTTATATGGACAAAGTGTTCCGTTAATTATCAGATAATCCATTAAAAGGACATCGTGTCCTCTTTAACTAAGGAGTCAAGTATGGGTGTAAAAAAGAAACTTTTAGATGTCGTAAGAGACAAAATACGATTTCAACACTACAGCTTATCGACAGAGAAAACATATGTCCATTGGTTGAAACATTATATCTCTTGCTACTGTTAATGATAGACCCTTAAGCTTTTAAGCTTCTTATCATGCGTGTTTATTATGTGACTTTTTTCGTTCTTTGGCTTTTTCTAAAAGACGTACTTTTTCATCATAGCTGAGTGATCTCCAAACTAACATATCGTCATAGGTACGAAAGCATCCTAAGCAGACATCCTCCTCATTTAGACAACAATTTCTTATACAGGGTTTCTCTACCGTTGACACTATATTTCCTTCAAACGTTTTAACTGTTTTTCTCCATACCACCATAAAAAGAGCGCAGCAGAAAATATAATTATATCTAAACCTATCCAAAGTGCTAAGATACCAAGCCCCAACCAAGCCAAGAGTGAAAATACAATGATGGGGGCAAGCACTTGTCTGTAGATGCTTACAGGCATGATCATATTGGGTTTTGCTATGCCCTGAAGCATTGCAATATAGATAAAGATGATGACAAAACCATAAGAAGCGACACCTGATACCCGCAAATAGAGAGCTGCCTCTTCTATGACCAGTGCATCTGAGCTCAATAGCCCTGCAAAAAACTCTGCAAAGAGCAAAAAGGCAGTTACCCCTATGGTACTGAGTATCCATCCGTATCGTACAGCCAAATGGACTGTTGGTGCAACACGATCGTATGCTTTTGCCCCGTTGTTTTGTGACACTATGGCTAGGGCTGCGATGTTTAGCCCAATGACCGGCATAAGAAATATCTGCTCTATACGCATCCCTATACCAAATGCTGCAACTGCCTCTTTACCAAAGGGTGCAACAAAATAGGTGATGATGTACATACCAAATGCCATCATGAACATATTGACGCTGGGTGGCAGGCCTTGCTTTAGTATGCTTAGCAGCACAGTACTGTCATGACGGTACTTGGAAAAGCCACACCAGAGTTTTGTTTTTTTAAGTTTATAGAGCAAGTAGAACATTGTAATGGCTTCAGATATGACTGTTGCCATAGCTATGCCACGTACAGCCATTGAAAAATACTCAATAAAGACATAGTCTAGCACTATGTTCAAAAAGGCTGTCACAATGAGTATATTTCTAAATGATCTGGTATCTCCTACGGCATTGAGCATGGCATTAAAAAAGAAAGCACCCATAAAAAAGAATGAAGCGTAGAGTATAAGGTTGATGTAGTCCAAGGTCTCTTTTACATAAGAGGGGTCACCCAAAGCAGAGACCAGGTATGGCACAGACATCACACCCGTAAGTGAGAGGACAACAGACAATAAGAGGGCGAAGACAATGGCATTAAGTGCAATATGCTGTGCTTTCTCAACATTTTTCTCACCCAGAGCATTCCCCACCAAAGAGGTAACAGCCTCTGACATACCTATGCCAATGGCAAGGATCATGAAAAAAACAGAGGCAGAGAGGGAAAGTGCTGCCAAGGCTTGTGTAGAGATGAGTCCTGCAAAAAAAGTATCGGTGACATTAAACATGGTATGAAAGAAGTAACCAATGACAGCAGGTACTGAGAGCGTAAGTATGTGCTGTTTTATTTGGCCCTGTGTAAGGTCTAGGTGCATGGTGTTTCTTTCTTTTAAAGTAAGGGCATACTACTTTAGTGAGGCTTTATTTTGGCTAAATGTATATTGCATCCTACTGTGACAGAGAACTGTCGAAAATAAACAGATATAAGGGTGAGTGTTTTGGTGCTACTCTCCTTCTTATCTGGTATGCAGTTAATTTATTTTAGATATGATTTAGAGAAATTTTCCAATATCTGTGTATACTAATGTATTGGATTATTGATTTTTATTGTTTAGGGGACATACATGATATATACAAAATATTTTACATCAGCTGCCTTTTTTCTTAATTTATTTTTTGCTGTACACCTTTTGGCTGAAGAGGGTAACAGAGATGACAGCAGTCAAAAAAACATACACAAAGCTGAAGCCAAAATGATCATCGGGGCTACGGAACTTATTAAGATAGAACCACCAGAAGTAACTTTGAAGGCAAGAATAGATACAGGTGCTAAAACAACTTCTATTGATGCAAGAAATATTATTCCTTTTGAAAGGGATGGTAAAAAATGGGTTAAATTTACTGTATATGACGATGAAAAGGAGTATCCGGTAGAAAGACCTGTTTATGA
>DQVY01000220.1 GCA_015661535.1 Sulfurovum sp.
ATACAAGCACAGTAATTACAGATAAGAAGGAGTAGCGAATGTGGGTAAGTATAGCAATTATAGTTTTTTATATCATAGGGTTGCTTTCGGCTGTGAATGCTGTTATGACAACAAGGACTTCACAAGGAGCCATCGCTTGGGTGCTTTCTCTGATTACCTTTCCTTTTATTGCTGTACCCGCTTACTGGGTTTTTGGAAATAGCCGCTTTAATGGTTATGCAAAGGCTAGGAACTCAAACAATGCAGAGGTTGAGAAAAAGTTGGTAGAAACACTTAAAGTTTTAGAACCCTACCATTTGGATAAATCAACAAAATCGCTCCAAGGTGATGTAATAGAAAGACTGGCAGATCTTCCATTTTTGAGTCACAATACGGTTGATCTTCTTATAGACGGGGAGTCTGTTTTTGGGAGCATTATTGAAGGTTTGAACAGTGCTACATCCTATATACTTTTTCAGTTTTACATTGTGCATGATGATACAATAGGAGAAAAGATCAAAGAGTGCCTCATTGCAAAGGCAAAAGAGGGAGTAAAGATATATTTTCTCTATGATGAGATAGGAAGCCATGATCTTGGTGATGTATACAAAAATGATCTGAAAAAATCAGGTATAGCTGTGCATAGTTTCCATACCCAAAAAGGCAAAGGCAATCGTTTTCAGTTAAACTTCCGTAACCATAGAAAGGTCGTAGTAGTAGATGGTAAAACGGCTTGGATAGGCGGTTTGAATGTAGGAGATGAATACCTCGGAAGAGATGAAAAAGTCGGTAATTGGCGCGACACCCATATGAAGATCACCGGACCTGCTGCCATAGCTGTGCAAGTCTCTTTTTCGGAGGATTGGCACTGGGCTACAGGTGGCATAGTTCCTGAAATAGGGTGGATGCCGACCCCATCAAAAGGTGGCAATGCAAATATACTTATTGTGCCTTCGGGACCAGCAGATGAGCTTGAAACAGTATCATTGATGTTCTTGCATGCCATTAACTCTGCAAAAGAACGCATTTGGATTGCTACACCATACTTTGTACCAGATTATGCCATACTCTTTGCCCTTCAGCTAGCAGTACTTCGTGATGTGGATGTGCGCATTATGGTTCCCGATAAATCGGATAATCTTTTGGTAAATCTTTCTTTTTACACCTATCTTGAAGAGCCAAACCTTAAAGGTGTACGTTTTTTTCGCTATGCAGATGGTTTTTTACATGAAAAAGTGATGCTCATCGACCATGCAGCGGCCACAGTGGGAACAGCCAATTTTGATAACCGTTCATTCAGGCTCAATTTCGAGATCACCGGACTTGTTTCAGATCAGGAATTTATAGAAAAGGTCGAAGAGATGTTCATCAATGACTTCAAACTTTCACTTGAGACAACAAAGAGCGATATGGATAAAAAACCGTTCTGGTTCAAGTTGATGGCAAGACTGGCTCGATTGACTTCGCCTGTGCAATAGGATTAAGATGATAGTTATGGTCATCTTTCATATATTAACGATAAAGTGAAAGTATTTTTACAAAGGAAAAGTTATGTTATCGATTCAATATTATAAAAAAGTTCTCTGTACTGTATGTATAGGTTTTTTTGCAATAAAAGCAAGCCTTTTTGCAGAAGATCAATCTTTTGAAGATGTAAACAGCAGTTCAAGCAGTGATTTTAAAATCATGCCTAATGTCAGCTCTAATCCAACATCTGGTACAGGTGCAGGTGTGATAGGTACCTTGATCTATCAGGTAGATAAAGATTCATCTCCTTCACAGGCGATTATTGCAGCCCAATACACAACGACTGATGCCTATAATATTTTTGCGATGAACAATACATACATTAAGAATGATACATATCACTCTATTACAGGAGGAGGCTATATTTTTAATAATGCGAGTCTTGATCTTCCTGTGGGTATTCCCTCTTTCAGTAGTGATGATGCTGAAATGGAAGTAAATATTTTTGTTCTTTTCCAACAACTTTTTGTTCGTGTATCTGACGATATGTATCTTGGTGGACAGGTTTTCTACATTGACCAAAAAGTGAAAGCAAATAACGAAAATGGCGAAATATTTATGGACGAATTTGGCATAGAAGACAGTCAAAGAACGGCACTTGGTATTTTGGCAGAATACGATACACGTTTGAAATCTGAAAAAATCTACCCAAGAGATGCAGAACATATATCTTTCGCTTTTAACTACTTTCCTGAGGCATTGGGGTCTGATAAGAACTTCTATAATGCAAATTTAAATGCCAGAAATTACATGAGAGGCTTTAAGGCAGATGATGTTTTGGCTATACAATTCTATATGAAGTACTGCAGTGAAGAGACGCCTGATGGTGCATTGGCCACTCTGGGTTCATCAAATGTACTCAGAGGTTTTCCTTTGGGGCAATATAAGGCACGACTACTCACAGCACTTCAAACTGAATACCGTTACCAGATAACCGATACAAAGTACAGGCTCACTGCATTCGCAGGAGCTGCAAATCTCTCACTGGGTTCAGAAGGAACTACAACAGGAAATCGTGATTCAAATAACGGAAACTATTATAGTGGCGGTGTAGGTGTCCACTATA
>DQVY01000054.1 GCA_015661535.1 Sulfurovum sp.
ATTTTCATACTATTCCTCTTTCATTTTCTCTGTAATTAACATAGCCAATTGATGTACTGACATAGCATAATATGCACTATGATTGTAGCGTGTGATGACAAAAAAGTTTTTTGCGCCATACCAGAGTTCATCATATTTCTTTTTTTTGAGCTTGATAAGACGCACTTTATCGTGATAATTCCAGGGCACATAGGGTGTAATACCTTTAAGGTCCTTACGGTGGTAGGTGGTTGTGTAGCCTGTTTTATATTTTGTAAAACGCATCCCCTCATACTTTACCCTGGTCGCCACAGGCTCTCCTTTTCGCCATCCGTTTTTCTTAAAATAGTTTGCAATACTTGCAATGGCATCTTGTTGCTTCTGTAAAGTGATACGTCCGTCACCGTTGAAGTCTACCCCATAGGCTTCATAATTACTGGGCATAAACTGTCCCAAACCTATAGCTCCGGCATACGATCCATAGACATTTTTAGGGTTAAATTTTTCTGTTTTCGAAAGGTGTATAAACTTAATCAGTTCTTTTTTGAAAAATTTGTTTCGCCTGTTCTTTTCAAACGCCAAAGTACTGAGTGTATCAAATACAGGGTATTTGCCCACATTCTTACCATAGGCTGACTCTATGCCTATAATAGCTGCTATATACTCTTTTGGTACACCATATTGTGCTTCTACTTTTTCGAAGGTACTTTTATATTTTTTTAAAAATGCCACGCCGTTTTTTACACGATAGGTACTTAATTTACGTTTTGCATAGCGTTCCCAAGGTCCATATTTGTCATAATATTTCTTTGCTTTTTCTTTCTGTGCTTTTGTACGTGTATCTCTTCTTTTAGGGCGTTTTTTAGGCGGAAGAAATGCATGTAGTGCACTCTTTTGCACCTTGACATTTGAAAAAAGCTTTTCCAGATAGTCTCTTTCAAAACCATACTTTTTCACCAGCGTATGCATCACTGAAATGGTTTCACTATGTTTGCTATAGTCTTTGGCACATAACATTACAGTAAACAGTAAAATGAATGCTATTGCCTTTTTCATTTAAAGTATCCTCATATTTTTTCTATTGTACACTTATAGCAGTAAAAACATAATGATACAAGGTCATCAATGAATGCTTCTGATTACTGTATAGTCAGTACCACAACCGATACAGAAGAAAATGTAGAAGAGATCACGCAAACACTTCTGCAGAAAAAACTGGTAGCATGTGTACAGACAGAACATATCAAAAGTGCCTACCGTTGGCAGGGTAAGATCATCTTTGCCGATGAGATACAACTTCAGATGAAAACCAAAACCTCTCTTTTTGATCAAATTAAGACAGAGATTGAAACGTTGCATACCTATGACGTACCAGAGATCATTATTTTACCACTGATGAATGCCAACAGATCTTACTTGGAATGGATAGAAAAAGAGACACTCTAAACAAAGATACTTCAACTTTAACTTTTAAGGAAATACAATGAACAACAATTTTTCTAAAGCCATGGATTTTAGACATGCATGCAAAATATTTGATGAGACAAAACAGATCAACGATGAAGAGATGCGATATATTTTAGAAGCAGGTAGAAAATCACCCTCTTCTTTTGGTATGGAAGGATGGAAATTTCTTGTCATCACCAATGAAGCACTGAAAGAAAAGCTCAGACCAGTATGTTGGGACCAGGTACAAATTACCTCCTGTTCTCATTTGGTGATCATCCTTGCGGCAATAGATTCAGTTAAGGTAGAAAGCGGAGAAGTAAAAAAACGTTTTTCACGACGTAATATGCCTCAGGAAAGCTTGGATTTTTATATGGACATCTATGCGAAACACTTGGAAAAAACACTCAGTTCTGATGAAAACATCTACCACTGGACTTCAAAACAATCGTACATCGCACTGGGCAACATGATGACAGCAGCTGCATACATAGGTATAGACTCTTGTCCTATAGAAGGGTTTGAAAAAGGAAAGGTAGAAGAGATACTGGAACTCGATACAAGTAAATACCAACTCTCCGTTCTTGTGCCTTTTGGCTATAGACTCAATGAACAGCCTACACAGTTAAGACTGCCATTTGATGAAGTGATTGAGTTTATCGAGTAAATATTATGGTATGAGATGATGAATTAATGGGGAGAAAAAGTA
>DQVY01000188.1 GCA_015661535.1 Sulfurovum sp.
AGTGGTACACCCATCAGGATTCGAACCTGAGACCTTCGGTACCGCAAACCGATGCTCTATCCAGCTGAGCTATGAGTGCACATTTTATAATGTAGTAGCGATATTTGGAATAGAATTATAGCAGAGTATTCTTTAGGGAACCTCTAATAATAGGTGATACCTATTATTAGAGGTTCCCTTTATTTTTCAAGCAGTCGCATAGGGCCAAACAGTTCAAGTGCTTTTGGGTTGGCTATAAAGGTATGATTATAGGGATGTTCTATCTCTATACTTTCAAATTTTTCAAGATCCAGGTTCTTTTTGAGTGCTTTGGCATGGGTACCGAACAAGATGAGTTTTGGGGCATCCTCTTCTAAACCTTTTAAAAGTGTCTGCATAAAAGGCTTCCATGCTTTAACATGTTTTGCAGAAGATTTTTTATCTGTAAAAATGAGTGCTGTGTTTAACAGCAGTACCCCGTTCTTCTCAAAGTTTTTACGGAGATCTTCTATGGAATTGATGAGTAAAGATTTATCTACTAAAGCAATGGCTTCTTGAGAAGTGTCTTTTAACGTAAGATCGCCTCTTGCCAATAACGCCATTTTCATAAAATTACGCAGGCTAGTAGCCCTGTTAACCTCTTTACTGAGCCCGGAGTCAGAAAACAACTGTGCTACTTTCATGTCTATGAAAGCATACCCTCCGGCACTCTCTTCTCTGGGGTAAGGGTCCTGCCCAAATAAAATATACTTCACCTTCTCTCTGGGAAGTGTCTTAAACGCATTGAAATAGTTCTCTTTAGAGGGGAAATAGCTTGTATCTGTCTCTAAAAAATTTCTGTATGCAGGCTCAAGAGAAGCATACGCAGGAGACAAGGTAGGCTTCCAGGTATCCACGTGCCTTAATCCCGTTTTTTGAGCTTATCGAACTTAATGATAAGTTCTATCTTATTTAAGGGAATACCCAGCTTCTCAGAAACGTCTGCTTTGCTTTCTCCTGCATTGATCAGTGCCATCACATCATCAAGAGAAGAGAAGTTTTCTATGACATCTGTCACTGCAACACGTGATGCTTCATAGTTTGAGATCGTTCTATCTTTTAGCTCAAGTATCTCTTGAAGCTTTTTATTTTCACTTTTTAATTTAGCATTCTTAGCCAAAAGTGAAAACACAATCACAAATAAAATGGCTATCAAACCCATAATAAGCTGATCTATCATATCCATCTACGCTACCTCCATAAGTATTAAAATTAAAAAAACAAAGCCCAGATAGCCATTGACTGTAAAAAAAGCCTTGTCTATTTTGGTAAAATCTTTGTTTACAATGTAGTGTTCATACGCCAGCATCATAGCAGAGAAAAGTACCGAAAGCTGTGCCCACATACCTAAATGTGCTGTGTAGACAAAGTAGGCCCAAAACAGTACTGCCAAAAGGTGAAATGCCCTTGCGATCCACATTGTTTTCTCTGCCCCAAATTTTGAGGGGATGGAGTGTAAACCATTTTTCTTATCAAACTCTATATCCTGTAAAGAGTAAAGAAGATCAAAGCCTGCAACCCAGAACATCACACCCAATGCCAAATAAAGTGACCATTCTGTGATATGCCCGCTGACTGCCACAACTCCGGCGATGGGGGAAAGACCTAAACTGACCCCCAATATGAGGTGTGCCATTGAGGAGAAGCGTTTAAAAAGGGTATAGGCTCCGAGCACCAGCAAGATAGGCACTGAGAGTTTAAATGCCAACGTATTGACAAAATAGGCTACTATAACAAAAAGCAAAGCATTCACAACAATAAAGCCAAGCATCTGGGCATTGGAAACACGACCGTCTACCGAAGGGCGTCCTTTAGTACGGGGGTTTAAAATGTCAACATCTCTGTCCAGGTAACGGTTCACACCCATGGCAAAATTACGTGCTGAAACAGCAGCAAGTGTACCTAGGATCAATAGTTTCCATCCAAACCACCCTGAACCACTGTCATGGGAAGACGCTACCAGCATAGCAATGAAAATAAAGGGCAAAGAGAACACTGAGTGTTTAAGCATCACCAGTTCAGAGAAATCATTCAGTTTTTTAAGCAAAAGGCTCCTCTTTAATTCCTCATTTTTCATTCCCAATTCCTCATGCATCAGGGATGTTTTATTTTTAATTGACTATTTAAAGACCAGGCAATAACCAATGTCAAAGCACCGATCACATAGGCATTGGCAATAATATCATAAGAAAAAAGTAAATAGAGTACCCAGAGCAAGATCGCCCCTAAAGGTGTGGGAACACCTACAAAATATTTGGCTGCCTCTCCTACCTCTACGTCGATGTTAAACTCTATAAG
>DQVY01000212.1 GCA_015661535.1 Sulfurovum sp.
CACCCTGCATGCCTACCCCTGCCCTTATGAAAAAGGATGGCACTTAACAAAAAACTAAATATTACAGTGTTTTGATCTATTCTAAGACCTTATCTGTATTTTTCGCAGAAGTATCTACTCCACCGTAAATGCGAAAACCATCAAGTTTCATACCGCAAAACTCAACGATCTGCTCTTTTAGCATGTTTTTCACTCTTCTGGCTTTATCCAGCACTCCTCCAAGGTCTGATTCTGCTCTCATACACTACGTTATAAGTTTGATTGTAATATACTATATTGAATAAAATTTTAAGGATCTACAATGACTAAAATTCTCATTTTAACAGCGCTTTTAGGCACAACACTCTTTGCAAATATGGCAACTTCAGCAGTAAAGCATGACATGAAACATGAAACAAAAGATGCCAAACATGATCTAAAGAAAAAAACAGATCTTGATGTCAATAAAAAGATAAAAAAAGAGAAACATAAACTGGAAAGAAAAGCCATTAAAGCAGTACTCTAGCAGCAATAGCGTAGAAAATATTTTTTATAAAACAAGGTAATAGATGAAAAGATTTAAACTAACATTAGGAATTTTGTGTGCGTGTATGTTAAGTACCTCTACACAGGCAGAAGAGAAAAGTATGGAGGAGTTGAGTCAGGAGTTGGCGAACCCTCTGGCACAAATATGGAACCTTTCGTTTCAGTATAATCACACAAAACTCAAAGGTAATCTGGTTCAAGGAAATCGTTTTATAGACACGACACTTTTTCAACCGGTATTACCCATTCCTTTAGAGGGTGGCTATACAGCATTTGCAAGACCAGTCATTACTTATGTAAAAGGTCCAAATGGCATTGGTCAGTCTCCAAACAATATATCGCCAAACAATCCTACAGGTGTAGGACTTACTGAAAGTGCACAATTTGGTGATACTATTTTACCTATTGGTGTAGGTAAAGTGAACAAACTTGGGTGGTCTTGGGGTGCAGGTGCGACGTTCATCTTCCCTACGTCAAACAATGATCTTTTGGGTTCACACCAGTACCAAGCTGGGCCAACCGGTTTGCTGCTGTGGGCAAACAAAGATTGGACCATCGGAACACATATTCAGCATTGGTGGGGCTTTGCAAAGGATGGAAAGTCAAGTAGTGACCCTATTATGCAAAAGGTAATTGAAAATGCACAAAATGCCAATTTAAACCATACCGATATGCAGTACTTTATTGTACGAAACCTTCCAAATGCCTGGCAGCTTCGTGCCTCACCACACATCACTTACGACTGGAGTGCGAAGAAAGACAATCGTCTTACTTTACCTGTTGCCTTGGGGATAGGAAAAATGATCAAAATTGGTCCTATGCCTGTAATGCTCCTGGCAGAGTACCAAAAGACACTCATTTCACCAGACAACATTGGAAGTGATGCAACCCTTATGTTCCAAGTGAATTTTATTATCAAAAATCCGTTTGGTACTTTGTAAGTTAGACAAAAAAGAAAAAAATTTTTGAAAAAAATACTTAAAATAAGCCTACTGACCTTAGTAGGCTCCACCGCACTGATGGCAGCACAAAATATCGACTTAAAACAAACCCTCTACTACGGTGGTGACATCATTACTATGGAAGGTGACAAAGCTAACTATGTGGAAGCGCTGATAGAACGTGAGGGGAAGATTATTTATGCTGGTAAAAAGGCAGATGCAGTCAATAACTTTGCAGGAAAAATGGTTAAGATAGACCTCAAAGGTAAAACGATGATGCCAGGGTTTATAGAACCACATCTTCATCCCTCCATTGCTGCTATCATGCTAC
>DQVY01000093.1 GCA_015661535.1 Sulfurovum sp.
TAAATCATGGGCACTGTTGTCCGTATAGTAAGGTGCAGCGTGACATGATGCACAGTTTTTATCAAATAATCTTTCACCTCTAAGTTCTGAATCATTCGCTTTTTTAGGGTCTAGTCTTCCATCTATTCCGAGTTTAGGTGCAGGAGGGAAAGCAAGCATATTTTGCATGGCTGCCATTGCACCTACTTCTTCACGTGTGAAACGTCTGGCACCTTTTTTCAGTCCTATCACCGGGTCACCATCAAAGTATGCTGTTTTTGCTTCAATTTCACTAAAATCTACCAATGAACGAATTGCACGTTTCGAACCAAAGAAATGTTGTACATTCACACCTCTGAGTGTTGGGGTATCTATACGAAACCTTGTAAGTTGTGGTCTGTTGTCTGGGTTTAGGTGAAACACCCCACTGCTATGACCATTGACATGACAGGTAAAACAAGAGACTGCATCTTGTGCTTTGTCTGCTTTTCTGTCAGATGTTGCATTGAATTGTTGTTGTGCTACAGGTGTAACAAGTAAGCGTAAACCATCTAATTGTAAAGGAGTAAGAATACCATTAAGCTTTTCAAAGTAATTATTTATGGTAATTTCATCTCCTCCTGTAACATCTCCAAGGTCAGGTCTGGAGATTAAATACATTGGTGGTGGAAATTCAGGCAAGTAGGCATCTGGTAGATCAAACTCCATATCAAAACGTTCTAATTCTGGGTGGGTCTTAAGTTGTTTTGGAGAGACAACCAATCCTCCTGACTCCGGTACTACATGGGGTAAAGGTAAATAAGGAAACACTCCTCTTTCTTTTATATCTTCAGGGGACATTGTAGAAAGTGTATTCCAAGTCACATCTTTTTTAAGTTTTACCGTAGGTCCAACAGGCAAAGGTTTTCCTCCAGACATCGTTGCTTTAGCGTCTACTTTCTCTGTAAGATCATAACGTTCATGAATGATCTTCATATGTTTTTCCATAAGCATTGGCTTGTTTTTAACATCTTCTTTTTTCATATCTGCAAATGATTTTGTAATGCTTACAGGTGAATAGCTCGTATCCATAGCAAAACTTTGACATCCAAATACAGCTAATCCACTAATGACCAGTGCTCTCGTTTTAAGATTATTTTTCATCTTTCATCCTTTTATAGTGTATTGACGTATATATTATGCGCCTTAGAAAGTATAATATAAAGTTTATTAAAAGAAAATAATTATTATTTAATAATTATTTTCTTTTTAGGTTTATTACTTTCTAAATTCATAAGACGTGTCTCTTAAGATTTACTCGGCATAATCAGCCAGATATAATAATGGAGTCAAGATGCAAGAAGAAAAAATAACCAGAGAAAATATACGAAAATTTGTGATGCAGTTTTATGCAAAGATCATTAAAGATGACATTGTTGGGCCTTTCTTCATCGCTAAATTAGGGAAAGATATGAAGAGTGACATGTGGCAGGAGCATTTGGAGGTCATAGTGGTCTTTTGGACCTCTTTGGCTTTTGGGAATCCCAGGTATACCGGACAACTCTTTCTTCCTCATACAAGACTTGGTGATGTCAAACGTGAAACGTTTGAGCAGTGGCTAAAGCTTTTTGGTGAAACACTTGACAGGATCTATGTGCCTAAAGTTTCTGCATTGTTTAAAGAAAGAGCAGCGCTTATAGCAGGCAATTTTATGCGAAATTTGGGACTATAAACGCTTTTGGCTCTTCAACAGTAAGAGCAGGGCGGCCGATAGGGAAACCACAGAGATGATCAAAAATAACATTTGTATACTGTATGCCCGCACAATTGGCTCAAAGAACAGCGGTGAGGCAAACTGGCCCAAAAAGAAACTTGAAGTCAGCACTCCTGCTGCTTTTCCACGTTTATGAGCGGGGACAAGTGAAAGAAACCATGCATTGGTGTTGACAAAAAGCAGTCCAAACCCCATACCTATAGGCGCAGTGGCAAAGAAAAGTCCTGAAATACTTGTCGCTTGAGAGATGATCATGAGCCCCAAACCAAAAAGCGCAAAGGTCGCTGCATAGATCTGTATGTAAGAAAATCTTGCTTTTAGTTTTGCATACTGTATGACCGTGAGTGCATTAAAGGTCATAGCAGTCGCAATGACAAATCCTATGGTTTGTGGTTTCCCACCCAATACATTGACGATGAGGTAGGGGAACTGTGTAGGCATCATATAGAACAGTACCATGACAAAAAATGCGGTCAAATAGACAGGTAAAAGTTTCACTTCTACTTCTAACGTTTCACTGTGTTTGTGTAATTTTGGTTCGTAGAGTGTTTTAAGTAAAAAAGGCAGGTACAGCAGGGGTATAAGGTAAATCGCAAAAGGGTAAGACCAGTGTATTTGGGCAAGTAAACCTCCAGAGGTTATAAATACAATGCCGCTAAGTGCCACTACCATACCCTGTTTCGACATGAATTTATGACGCTCCTCTTCACTGAAGTAGTCACCAATGAGAGCGGTAAAACTTGTCATCATCAGAGAAACACCAAGACCCAGTACGGCACGCCCTACTAAAATGATGTAAAAATCATGCAGATAAAACCCGGAACTTCCACCCACTATAAAAAGAAATATTCCACTATAAAGAGGTTTTAAGCGTCCAAATCTGTCGACTATATACCCTGCAAAGGGAGAAAAAAGTGCAATGACCATGGAAGGGATGGTAAGCATGAGTTTAGACAAAAATTCAATGTTGGGAATGTTTAAAAAAGTATGGCTGATAAGTGGTAATGAGGAGACAATGGTAATGCCGGACATAATGCCTAGGGTAGCCAGTAGTAACAGTGCAGTCTGGAGTGTTTTGTTCGGTGTATGTGTCATGAAGGTATGATACTCTAAACCCAATTATCTAAACTTAAGCCCTTCACTTTCTCAAACTCTTTAGGCAAAGGTACAGCCTGACTCTGACCATTTTGAAATAGTTTTGCAGTAGTCATCGTAGTTCCTTTAGTTGAATATATACTATTTTTATAACTTTGTCAATATATCAAAACGCTATAATACCAGCATGAAACAAAACACAGCACTCAACATACTTAAATCAGGAAAAAATGTATTTATCACAGGGTCAGCAGGGACGGGTAAGACGTACCTGTTGAACCTTTACACACAGTATTTAAAAGAGCGTAGGGTATACCCTACTATTGTAGCACCTACTGGGATCGCTGCATCACATTTGGGTGGTCAGACCATACACTCTTTTTTCTCTTTGGGCATACGTGAAAGCATAGATGATGGGTATGTAGAGTTTTTGATGGAGAAGAAGTACCTCAAAACAAGATTTTCCAAACTCAAACTGCTCATTATCGATGAGATATCTATGGTATCACCTGAACTCTTCTCTTCTATGGACATGATACTGCGTGGGTTCAAAGGAACAGATGCACCTTTTGGCGGGGTGCAGGTAGTGATATCTGGTGATTTCTTTCAGTTGCCACCTGTAAGCAAAGTGCCAAAAGAGAAGCGTTTTGCCTGGCAGTCAGAGGCTTGGAAAGCATTGGCATTACAGACCTGTTATCTACAAGAGAAGTTTCGACAAGATGATGAAAGACTCATAGGCATACTCGATGACATACGTTTAGGAGAGATATCGCCTACATCTGAATCACTACTGGCAAGCAGACATGAAAAAGAGTTAAGTACCACTACGCCTACAAGACTCTATACTCATAACCTAGATGTAGACCGAATTAACCAGCAAGAGTTGGAGAAGTTGGAGGGACAGGCTAAAGTGTTTACCTGTGAGCATAAAGGGAGTGAGAAGAACATAGAGAAGATCTTTAAATCTTCTTTGGTCTTGGAGACTTTGACACTCAAAAAGGGTGCGGTGGTCATCTTCATAAAAAACAATGCTGAAGCAGGGTATATCAATGGCACAACAGGAAAAGTAGAAAGTTTTAGTCCCATAGACAACATGCCTATTGTCAGAACAACAGAGGGAAAGAAGATAAAGCTAGAGCCAGAAGACTGGTCTTTGGAAAATGACTCTGGCAAAGTAACAGCCACCGTATCTCAAGTACCACTACGTTTGGCATGGGCTATTACCATACACAAATCGCAGGGTATGACTCTGGACGCTGCAGAGATAGACCTCTCCAAAACCTTTGAGTCAGGGCAGGGGTATGTAGCCCTGTCACGTATAAAAAACATAGAAGGCTTACGGCTTATGGGCATTAATCCTATGGCATTGAGGGTTGACCCGCTCATTTTACATGTAGACGGACGCATCAAAGGGGCATCAGACAAAGCAAAAGAGCAGAGTGAGTCTATGAGTGAAGAGGCCTTTGACTCTCTTTGTCAAAAGCATATAAGTAGCATGGGCGGTGTGGTAGAAAAAGAGAAGATAGAAGAGGAGAGAGCCAATATCAAAGCAGGTAAACCTTCACACTCTGCCTACGTTACCCCAACACATACAAAGACTAAAAATCTTATAGCCAAGTCTGATACCCTTATTGCCTTGGCAACAAACAGGAAACTGGCCAAAAGTACTATCATCCAACACTTAGCACTGATAAAAGAGGAAGATAAAGAAATAGATATTAATAAATATAAACCTTCTGAAGCACTTTTTGACAGTGTAGAAACAGTGGTGTTGAAACTTATGACAAAAAAATTATCTGAGAATTTTACCGAGGACGGAAAACTGCGTTTGAAGCCTGTGCATGAAGCCTTAGATGGAAAAGTGGGGTATGATGATTTGAGGCTTTGTATGGTGTTTATAGATGATTAAAAAATAAAAGTATGATAATTTGCCATATTTTTAACTTTTAGTCATGTTTTATCTTAGAATACTTCTATAAGCCAGAGGAGTGTGTGGATGCTTTGAAAAAGGCTAAATATCTATAGAGCAAAGGTAAGACATATTCTCTTTTACTTTCTCTTCAGACCAATTCCACCACTTTAATGAGAGTAATTTTTGTATCTTGTCATTCGAAAATCTATATTTTATAAACACCGCAGGGTTCCCGCCCACTACAGCATAAGGTTCCACATCTTTAATAACCACAGCACGTGCAGCAATGATGGCTCCAGAACCTATGTTAACGCCTGCCATTATCATGGCTTCTGATCCTATCCATACATCATTGCCTATAACCGTATCGCCTGACTTTTCGTAAGGGTTTTTTGAGGCATTAAAAATGTTGGCTTGGTAGAAGAAGGGAAAGGTACTTACCCAGTCACTTCTGTGGCCTTGGTTGCCTGCGAGCATAAACACTGCACCAGAGCCAATAGAACAGTATTTACCGATGACGAGCCTGTCTACATCTTTTCTTTTTTTGTCCAAGTAACGTACACAATGTTCAAAACTATGCCCATGATGATAGCCGGAATAGTAGGTAAAAGTACCTACGGAGATGTTAGGATGGGTGACTGTCTCACAGAGTAGTTGCGAAGAGAATTCATTGTCAAAATAATTTTCCATTATGTGTTCGCCTCATTTTTTTTTGCTTCTTCTCTGGCTTTTGCTTCTCTCAATTTGTCTTTTTTACTCTTTTTTTTACCTTTGACAGGCGCAGGACCTTTTTCTCTTTTGGGTGCTTCACCTTTGAGTTCAAAACCTTCTATTTGCTCACGTTCCAGTTTGATCTGGCTGCGTTTTTCTATGAGTTTAAAGTGTGCCTGTTCTTCATGCCCAATGAAACTTATGGCAACACCTGATGCACCTGCCCGACCCGTTCTTCCTATGCGGTGGATGTAGTCTGCAGGGGAACGTGGTAAGTCAAAGTTGATGACACAGTCTATGCCTTCAATGTGCAAGCCTCGAGAGATGATGTCGGTGCTAAAGAGTATCTGTATTTTGTTACCTTTAAAGGCATCTATAGTGTAGTTACGGTCTTCCTGGCTTAGGTCAGCATGAAAAGACTCTGCTAGGTAGCCGCGTTTTTGAAATTTGGCAGCAATGTTATCTGTGGCCCTTTTGTTTGCCATAAAGACAAGTACCCGTTTCCATTTTTCTTTTTTAAGTAAATAGCGCAGTAGAGGCCCTCTGTTTTCAGGGTTAACTTCTATGACTCTTTGTTGTATGGCCTCTACTGTAGGTGTACTCTCTTCTACGCTAACCCTTACTGCTTCTTGTGTCACTTTGCTGGCTATTGCCAACATTTTTTCCGGGTAGGTGGCTGAGAAGAGCAGGTTTTGTCTCTTTTCTGGTATGGCTTCGAGTATGGCATCTAACTCTTCTGCAAAACCAAGGTTTAGCATCTTGTCTGCTTCATCCAGTACCAAGAACTCTAAATGTTTGAGTGTCATCTGCTTTTTGCTCAGCACATCTAAAAAACGTCCTGAAGTGGCGACTACAATGTCACAGCCTTTTTGAATGGCATAAATTTGATTGCCTATACCTTCTCCACCAATGATAGAAACCACTTTCAGGGACTTGCCAAAGGTTTGGAAGGCTTGCGCAACTTGCAAGGTAAGTTCACGGGTAGGCGTGAGTACCAAGACTTTTATTTTTCTTTTTCCCTCAGTAGGTGTTTGAGAAAGCAGTTCTACTATGGGCAAGACAAAAGAAGCAGTCTTTCCTGATCCTGTTTGTGCCTGTGCCATGATGTCTTTTTTGTCTAAAATAAGGGGAATAACTTGTGTTTGTATGGGGGTTGCATTGCTATAGTTGTTTTCTTGAAGCAGTTTTTGTAAAGAAGTGGAAAGGTTTAATTTTGAGAAGGGCATGATAGCAACTTTGTGTTATGGATTTTAGAAATTATAGCTGAATATCCAGAAGTATGTCATAATACATCAAGATATGTTGATGTATTATCTGTTTTATGCTATAGTGCTGTAAATTAATCATCCGGAGTCTTTATGAACGCAAAAAGAAAATTACATATACATATGTCAGTAGACAACATTGAAGAGAGTATTGCTTTTTACTCTGTACAGTTTCAAGCAGAACCGACAAAGGTAAAAGAGGACTATGCCCAATGGCTCATTGATGAGATGTGTCTCAATTTTGCCATCTCTACACGTGGTGAGAAAAAGGGCATCAACCATTTAGGTGTACAGTATGAGAGTGATGAGGCCTTGGAGTCTGCCCAAAAAGAGTTTGAAGCCAAAGGCATTAAAGGGCAGGAAGACAAAGGGGCAACCTGTTGTTATATGGCTTCCAATAAATACTGGGTGAATGACCCTACGGGTATGGTGTGGGAAAATTACCATTCTATGGAAGAGATAGAAGTTTTTGGCATGGATGCTAAAGATTCTGCAGATGCCTGCTGTGCACCAAAACTTGGTCAATTTACAGCCACTGCACCATCAGATGATTGTTGCAGCGATGAAAATGACAGTGGGTGTTGTTCTTAAGGGGTTGATTTTATTATAACACTCTTTTATCTAAAATATAATCTACAATGACATGGATGAAAGTAGGTATTGTTTGGTTCGCATCGACAGAGAAGGTTGCAAGTGCTTTATAGGTATCTATACGTGCATCATACAATGCTTTGGCCTTGGCTTCATCGTCAAAGAGAGGCCGTTTTGCACGTTCTCTTGCACTTAAACGGTTTACAATGACCTCAAAATAGGCATCTATATAGACAATAAGAGACTTTTCAGGTATTTCACTGTAAATAGGTACACCGCCACCCGTAGCAATGACTTGTCCTTTTTTTTGTGTGAGCTCATTGATGCATTTTTGTTCAAGCGTACGAAAATACGCTTCACCCTTATTTTTAAAAATATCTGCAATGCTGCAGCCTTGTTCTGCTTCTATCACCGTGTCTACATCCACAAAATCTTTATAGAGTTTCCTGGAGAGCGTTTTCCCTACACTCGTTTTTCCACATCCCATAAAACCTATGAGTACTATGTTGTCATATACCAATATTAACCCTTTTTGTTAAGATCTTGAAGTAGTGAACGCTCTTCATCTAATGACAGGTAACGCCACTTGGCACTTTCAATGTCGAGTTTAAAGCTACCAATACTGACGCGTTTTAACTCTAAGACTTTTAAAGGAGTTTCAAATTTTTCATCTTTTAAAGCTCCAAAAAGTCGGCGAATATGCCTGTTTTTCCCTTCGTCAATGACTACCCTGAGTTTTGTTTTGGCCCCACCCGTACCTATTTTTGTTACTTCAAGTGCTTTGAGCAGACCAAACTTACTTTCCACCCCTTTTTTTGCACGTGAAATATGTGCTTCGGTGACATGACCTCTCACCCAGATCTCGTATACTTTCATACAATTCCCCGGTGTGGTGAGGAGGTTGCCTACTTTTCCCTCTTTGGTAAATAATAAAAGCCCTTTAGAGCTAAGATCAAGTCGTCCAATGGGCATCCAACCTTCATCAAAAGCCCAGTTAGGCAAGAGATCATAGACCGTTTTTCGCCCACGTTCATCAGACCTTGTAACTACATAGCCTTTAGGCTTATGCAGTGCCAATAGTTTTGTGGAATGGCTGCTAAAATTAGAGTGAGCTATTTCTTGACCTTCTTCATCATCTCTGTCCAGTCTCTGGAAAAATTAGAAAATATATAATCTTCTCCATGGGGTATGTTGCACCCAGAACAGTCTTGGTGTACCTGGTCGTTGGAGTAGTCTCGTCTTCCGCGTTTTGAGTTAATGGAACAGATAGAGTGAAATTCCATGTCATCTTGCATGACAGGTGACTGGTAGAACCTAAAGTGAGGACAACCACACATGTAACAGTTGAGTTCATACATTTCATGGCATTTGGTATTGGTAGCGTAGAGTTCACAAAAGTCTGGCTCTTTTTCTACCATGTTCTCAAAAATGAAGTACTGTACAACATCAAATTCATCAAGTCCTTCAAGTTTTTTCATGATAGCAGCATGTTTTTTAGCATGTGCTTCGTACCATTCATTATAGGTCATTTTATCTTCGTACTTAGTCATCATCATCTTCAAACTCAGAGAGATCAAACTCTAACTCTACTCGTTCCTCTTCTACTTCTTTGATATCAGAAATATCTTCAGGGGAGATATGTATAGCCATGGCTACGAATGTTGCCAGATGACCATCATTTATGATCTCTTGACATGTTTCAGATGTGTTATATACAGTAAGAATGCCATCTTTGATGAGTACATCATTGGTGCTGACACCTAATTCTGCTGCTATGTCATGCATATCGGGACGATTGAGGTGTACCCCGTGCACTTTCATTGAAAACCCTTTTCTTAATGGTAATCCAAACATTTATTCTCCTCTAATTTTCATAAGTAATTATAGCTAAATATCTCTAGTCATCATTATGCAGTTGGCCGGAAAAGTCAAAACCAAACTTCATTTTGTTGGCTATCTCTTCTTGTACCTCGTCTATGAGCTCATCAGTTTCATTTTCTATCTGGTCTATGAAAAACTTTTGTTCTCTTTCTCGTCTAAAGGTATATACCTTGTAGGGTTTTTCACTGCCGTGTTCTTCCAAAAAGGCATCAAGGGTATCTTCCCAAACAATTTTGATGTCACGTTCAATGATCTTTTCTTCATCTTCATCAGGCAGTGTGTATTTAAATTCTACAGTCTCTTCGTACATAATGACTTTAAATTTACGCTCTTCGTTGTCTTGTGTTGCTTCATTATTTATCATATCTATTTCCTTTGCTTTTATTATCTACTTTTTTCGCATTATACACTAAGGCATAGTGATTTTATATTATCCATTTATCGCCATCAAAAACTGTGGTTTTATCTATCTCAAATGTACTTGTATCTATCATCACATCAATGTGAAATTTACCGCTGTTTCTTTTCATACCCTCTTTGGCATAGATGCCATGTTTTGCCCCTAAGGAGAGGTGTAGTCCACACATTCGTTCAAAGGTTCCCATGTCTGAGACAGTATTTGTTTTGGAAAAGGCACGGTTGAGTCCCAGTCCCAACTCGCGTACCCAGACCACATTTTCTTCTTCTCTTATCATGTTAAGTACGGCTTCAAATTCTTCTGTACTATTTTCTGTACCTACAATTTGTCCCTTTTCAACAATGAGGGTAATAGGGTGTGGTGGTATATTCACTTTATAGTTGGTATCACCAAAGGCTATGATATTGGTTCTTCCATTTACAGCGGTGAGTTCTGTAGATTCTGTAAACACTTCACCAATAGGGAACTGACCCCCTACATTTTTCATCTCGGAGTAGTCACCAATGTTTATTTTTGCATCTTCAAAGCCAACAGGGTAGATAAGCTTCTCTTTACCACTATGCACCACAGCACTTTTGGCATTGTTTATCAGTGCTTTTAGGCTGTGTCCTGTATGGTGAAAATAGCTTTTGTCATAGGCGAGGGCATTGACATAGTTTGTGACTTCATACGCTTCGACCATTCTTCCCAGGTGAGGGTGTTCGGCTACTTTTATCTTGTTTTTAAAGAGTTCAATGCGTATGCGAAATGCAGAGAGACGAAAACTTGTAGATTGCACCAAGGCAACAAAGTCACCTGCTTTCAGGGCATCTATCTCTGAGAGTATGACTTCCGTATCGGTCTCATGAAAGGCTATGAATTTTCCTTTTGGTAAAGCCCTTCGATAGGCTTCTGTGAGTATGATAGAAAGTGGTGAGTCCAGGTCATAAATAACCAGAGCCGTATGACTGTCGTCATGTTTAAATACATCTCGAAGTACATCTCCAAGGTGTTGTGTTGCTTCTTCTACTAAAACTGTGTGCTTAGGCATGTGGGAGTCCAAAATGATTTACCGGTCCATGGCCTTTGCCTAAAACCATATCTTTACCTGCATCTATGGCTTTGTTAAGGTAAGTACAGCCTTGTGTAACTGCATCTTCTAAGCTGTCACCCTTTGCCAGGTATGTTGCAATGCTTGAAGAGAGGCTGCATCCTGTACCATGTGTGTTTATGGTCTCTATGGCAGGGTTTTGTATGCGTGTTACTTTTTTTGTCTCATGGTTGTAGAGCGCATCGGTCATTGTCTCTGTAAGTTCCAGGTGTCCGCCTTTAAGTAAGACAGAGACTTGGTATTTTTCGCCTATCTCTTGGGCTGTATCTTCCAGGTTTTCCAAGTTGATGTCATGGTCGATGAGTATTTGGGCTTCAGGGATATTAGGAGTGATGAGTCTTACTTGGGGTAAAAATGTTTTCAGACGTGCTACAGCTTCTGTGTCTATAAGGTGATGCCCTGAAGTAGCCACCATGACAGGGTCAAGTACAATGTTTTTGGCAGCATACTTTTTTAAGGTACTTTGTACGGCTTCTATCACTTTAGAAGAGTGGAGCATACCTATTTTGACTGCATGAAAGTCTATGTCTGAAAAGACAGCATCCATTTGGGCAATGAGGTGTGAAATAGGAATAGCATGTATGTCTGTCACACCCTGGGTATTTTGTGCAGTGGTAGCAGTAATGACAGAGGCAGCATAGCCCCCATTGGCAGAGATGCTTTTAATGTCTGCCTGAATGCCGGCACACCCACCTGAGTCGGAACCTGCTATGGTGAGGACAGTGTGGTAGGTATGGCTCATATTTTCCACTTCTCCATCTTGTGTGCTGAGTCCCAGAACATCCATTCAAGTTGGGAAGTTTTGATGAACACTTCTTCCATTTTCGCTAAATTTTCAGCAGAAGCAGTCAGGGCGTAAGCATTAGCAATCTCTATAGCTTGTTTTACTGCTGCTGCAAATTCATCACTTGCGTAGGTGTCTATCCATGACTGGTAGCTGTTTGACCCACGGTTTCCCTGCATTCTTAAGATGAAGTCACCCACCTCTTTGTAAATGGTAAAACATGGCAGTACAGCAGCAATACCTACTTCTACAGATTCATTGTGCACAATACGTGCCAAGTAAGAGTTGTAGAGTTCACAGGTAGGTGAGGGGGTAGAGTTTTTGTAGCGTTCTTCCAAAAATGTTTTATGCAGAGCATCTTCAACTTGTATGATGCCTGTGGCAGACTCGTAAAAAAACTGTGTCTCTTCAGTGCGGTGACATTTGGTACCTACGGTGACAAGTGCTCTTTTGTATTCGTTCAGGTAGAGTGAGTCCTGGTTCACATAAAAGCCAAAGATGTCTTTGTCAAGTGTGTCTTGCATAAGTTCTATAACAAAGTCATGTTTGATGATCGCATGAAAGATATGCTCTGTTTTTTCTCTTGTTTTTTCGTACCAGTTTTCCATAAGTGATATCCATTAATAATGTAAATTTTTTCCCATCATAGCAAACAAAGCTAAAATTTAAAACTAACTACAGTATCTTATTTTAAATTATCATTTCATTTTATAAAAACTAATGTGCTATGCAAACTAATTTTAGGTAGAATATCTCTAGGGATATAGAATGATATGTTTATAGATATGTATAAAAGGTAGTCATATGCTTCAAAATATAAAAGTTTTTTTCTTTACTCTTGGTCTCTCTTCTATGCTCGGCTTACTAAGTTACTTACAGTTTAAATTAGGCTTGGAACTTTCCATTGTCATAAGTCTGTGTGCCTGGGGAGCACTGTTTTTCTTCTTGAGAAAAAAAACAGAGCTAAAGGTTAGAGAAGATGAAGAGAGCTTAGAAGAAGAGGATAACGATGTAAAATACAGGCTTCTCGAAAAGAAATTTAAAGCCATTTCCCAAAAAGCAGAAAAATTAGAACTTGAAAAAAAATCAACGGAACTTTTTCTTGCCAGTATGTCTCATGAAATACGTACCCCGCTTAACGGCATCATAGGACTCACAGACATTTTGGACGGCACCCCACTGGATGAGGAACAAAAAGAGTTTGTTTCCATGATTCGTGAGAGCTCAAACAATCTCAGGGTGATCGTCAACGATATACTTGATGTCTCTAAAATGAATGCAGGAAAGATGGAGCTTGAGAGTATTCCTTTTGATCTTTTCAAAAAAATTGAATCTTCTATAGGTGTCTTTAAACCAGCCATGGAAGACAAAGGGATAGCCTTACATATTACCAACAATCCTGAAATGCCACACCAGGTATTGGGTGATCCTACAAGACTTTCACAAGTTTTGATAAACCTTGTGAGTAATGCGTTAAAGTTTACAGACTCAGGTGGCAGCATTGTGGTAGATACTGCGTTCTTGAAAGAAGAAAATAACACGGTAACATGTACTATATCGGTCAAAGATTCAGGTATCGGTTTAACGCCGGAACAGCAAGAGAAGATTTTTGAAGCCTATTCTCAAGCAGAAGTAAGTACCAATAGAAAATCAGGGGGTACAGGGCTAGGCTTGACCATTTCAAGTAAGATTATCTCTTCTATGGGTGGAAAGCTTCAAGTGAAAAGTGAAGAGGGAGAAGGTGCGACATTCTTCTTTACTTTAACCTTTAAGCTGGAGCAGGAGCAAAAGAGTTCAAAGTCTTTAAGACAGATAAAAAAAGACAAAGTAACTGAACA
>DQVY01000302.1 GCA_015661535.1 Sulfurovum sp.
ATGCTGCAATGTCATAGCCTATGGCACTGGCACCTAAAATAGGAAAACTAAGACCACCCGAAGCGACAACCACCGCATTAGCTGTATGGGTTTTTTTCTCTGTCTTGACATAAAAAGTTCTATCACGCTTTGTTACTTCAAGTACATTCTCAGATAAACAGATCTTTTGTTTTTTGCTCTCTTTTAAAAAAATATCCAACAACTCTTTTGAAGAATCTTTACAAAAGTACTGCGTCCCTTTTCTGAGTACAGGATTAAGGTTTTGTCTCTCTAACCATCGTAAAAGTGCTTTTTCATTAAATTTTTTTAAAGAAGGTTGGACAAACTGGTCATTCCCCAAAAAGTATTGTGTACCCATTTTGGTATTGGTAATATTACATTTACCACCACCAGAAACAAGTATCTTTGCACCGAGCTTTGCATTGGATTCTATAATAGCAGCACTGTTTTTCGGAAGAAGTGACGTGAGCATTAATGCACTTGCCCCTCCCCCTATAATAATTATTTTGTTTTTCATAAGCAGTATTATATCGGAAGCTACACATAAAGTGCACATCACATGTATAGAATATATAAAAAAGGTTTATTATGCAAAAAATTATGACTACTTCTTTATTAATAGCAGGTTTGACTTCATTCTCTTATGCTGCAGAGAAATATGACACCACTGCATTTCGTACAGCCACTAAACTCTGTTCATCCTGTCATGGAACAGCCTTTTACCAGGCAAAACAGATAGATGATGATGATTGGGAGTTTTATTTTAATACCCCTGGCAAAATGGAAAAGCTGCATAAAGACAAACCTGTAGCACTTAAAGCCATCAACAGTCCTACATTTAAGAAACGTAAAAAACGTCTCCTAAAGTTTTTCATAGCTAACTCCAAGTACTCAGGTGCAGTCAACGGATGTGATGCCAATTTCTGTGGAACAAACCATTAAAAACAAAAGCTATATTACTTAAATAATATCCCATTCATTGTATTTGTGTTATAGTAATATAAAACGAACACAAAACAATGGAAGGTATAGTCTTGAAAAAACTTTTGTTACTTTTATCTCTTTTTTCACTGTCTCATGCCAGTCTTTTTACCATTACCGATAAAAAAGGTAATGTCTTTAAATCTAAAGAGATGCAGCCTACCAACAATGCCTGCCTTCAACAAAAATCTACCGAATATTCTTTACAGGCTGTTTATGATGAATTAAACCGTGATGCAAATCTTGCCCGTATGGCACAAGCTGCACGCGTTAGGGCTGCACGTATTGCCAATGCGCAACAAAAAGCAAAAGAAGAAGGAAGAACCTATCATATCTCTGAAAGAGACAAACAAAAACTTTTGGCAGATGCTAAAATGTTCAAAGGGGGACGTTATGTCTGGGGTGGTACCACACCAGATGGCTTTGACTGCTCTGGTTATGTACAGTATCTTTACAGAAAAAACCATATCTCTCTACCAAGAACAGCATGGGCACAGTCACAGAAGGGAGAACCTGTAGAGATAGAAAATCTACAAAAAGGCGATCTGCTCTTTTTTCTCACTGACAAATCACGTGGTATTCCTGTTACCCATGTAGGTATTTACATTGGTCATGGAGAGTTCATCCATGCTGCTTCAAAAAAACAAGGGATCATCATCTCTCCCCTCACCCATGGCTCATATGCCAAAAAATTTGTTTCAGCAAGAAGAGTGCTCACCAATTCCTAACAATAGTGTAACATTGTTTTTTAATATACTACCTCATATTATACTCTACAATCGTTGTAACTTCTTCAATCCTTCTTTCACCAAGGTACTGGTATCGCCACTTGCCCCCTGTAAGGCTTTTTGAATGGCATCTTTCTTAAACCCTAAACTCTCAAGTGCCATCACTGCTTCACCCAAGGCACCAGAGTGTCCACTGTTTTCATCATTACCATCAACAATAAAGTCAGCCAATTCAACCAAAATGCGACTCGCTGCTTTGGGACCTATGCCCGGTACTCGTTTGAGCATACTGACATCTTTGGAAGCCACTACTTTAGCAAAAGTTGAGGGGGTAAAAGTAGAACAGATAGCAAGCCCTACTTTAGGACCTACACCATTTATTTTAAGCACTGTGTCAAACATCTTTTTTTCATTTAAATCCATAAAACCAAAGAGAAGGTCAGCATCTTCACGAATGACCTGTGTGACAAAGAGTTTTACTTTTGCTTCTTGTACACTGTTTGAAGTGTTAATGGAGACTTGTACTTCATAAATGATCCCATGTACATTCACATGTACAAATGTTGGTTCTTTCCGCTCTACTGTACCCTCTATGCCTACAATCATCTGTCACTCCATTGATATATTTTGAAAAGTATATCATGCTTTGAAGCAGAAGTATAAAAATATGTCAAATTGACATATTTTAGGGGACTTCTAGAACCAGAAGCGAAGTCCTGCAAGGAGTGAAGTTTCGTTTACCCGAT
Source organism: Sulfurovum sp. (assembly GCA_015661535.1). Classification (GTDB taxonomy): domain Bacteria; phylum Campylobacterota; class Campylobacteria; order Campylobacterales; family Sulfurovaceae; genus Sulfurovum. The sequence goes on from DQVY01000302.1 coordinate 2,456, forward strand.
CATAGTTCCTTGTATTACCAAATGTTTTTTCCCAGGTCACACCCACATAGGGTGCAAATTCTCGTCTGATCTCATAGCGTAAACGTAGCCCTGCTTCTATGCTGGAGAGCCCTGAACCTAAACGTAAGAGAGGGTCATCTTTGGTATAAAAATCAGCTTCAAACGAAGGGGTAAGTATGAGCTTTTGGGTAAAAAGCATTTCATACTCTGCATCCAAACGTAAGCCTACATTGCCTTCATTGTTAAAAAGAAGTGCCGCTCTTGTTTCAAAGTAGTACGGGGCAAGCCCTGCTATGGCTACTTCTCCCCAGGTACGGGAAGCATTTGTATTTTTATCATAGGCAATCCCTGCCTGTATATCCCAGAAAGGTGCAATAGCTCGAGAATAGACAAGTTCATTTTCACTTGTTTCCAAACCATCATTTGTGGCAACCCCTGTACTGTAAACATACAGTTTATCGATGTCGTAGCCTATATAAAAGCTGCCTTCCCACTCTTTTGTTGCTTCACTGTTATTAAGCACTTCAAATTTGTCCATAAGAAGCATAGTTCTAAGAGGATCATCTGCACCTCCGGCATACAAACTTTGTGCTAACAGTGTTATGGTCGTTAATTTTATCAATAATTTCTGCATCTTATACCACCACTACTTTTCTGAACATTCCTAACATATGGTAAAGCATGTGACAATGGTATGCCCATGCACCTTTTGCATCTACCGTCACCCTGTAACTTATCTTGGATCCTGGCTGTACGATCACCGTATGTTTACGCACCAAATGGTTGTCATCTCCCGTTTCCAAGTCAGACCATAGCCCATGCAGATGCATAGGGTGATTCATCATGGTATCGTTAATGAAGGTAATACGCAGACGTTCACCATAGTGAAATACAAGAGGTTTGCTGTCCGCATATTTAATGCCGTTGATAGACCACATATAACGCTCCATATTTCCCGTAAGATGTAAGACTATCTCTCTGTCAGGCTTTTTGTCATGTCTGGTGGAGTATCTATTTTTTAGATCAGCATAGGTAAGCACTTTTCGCCTAGTGTTTCGCAGACCAACACCAGGGTCATCAAGTCTATACTTGGGTGACATAGCTGTCATAGTCGTTTGTACACCTTTCGCACTAGGCAATGTAGTAATAGGGTATTTTTGTGCTTCCATAGTAGCCCATTTGTACTTTTTTATAGCTTTTTTATTGCTATGATCCTTGCTTGGCATCTTCATGGCAGAAGCACATTTCATACCCGTGTTTTCTGTCTTCTTCATCTTCATCTTGGACATATTCATACCCATATCCACCATTTTAAGGGTAGGTACAGGGTCCATTTTAGGTATTTTTGCCTGAAGCTTGCTACTTGGCGTTAACATACCCAATGCATAACCGGTACGTTCCATACTTTGTGCAAAGATAGCATAAGCTTTATGCTTCTTCGGATGCACAATGACATCATAGGTTTCAGCCACACCTATGCGTAGTTCATCTACCGTAACAGGCTTCACATGGTTCCCATCTGCAGCAACCACTGTCATTTTAAGCCCCGGTATACGTACATCGAAAAAGGTCATGGCTGCGGAGTTGACCAAACGTAAACGTACCTTTTCACCTTTTTTAAAAAGTGCCATAAAAGGTCTGCTTGAAGGTTGTCCATTCATAAGATGTTCATAAGTATACCCTGTCACATCTGCGATGTCTACATCAGACATACGCATCTGGTTCCACATTTTTCTGTCACCAAAGGCTTTGGAGAGACCTTTTTTCTTTACCTCATCTATAAAGGTGCCTATTGTTCTTTGTGAAAAGTTGTAGTAGTCGCTTGAGAGTTTTAGTTTCCTGTAAATACTCTCAGGTTTTTCATCTGACCAGTCAGAAAGTTGTATGACATAATCTTTGTTGTACGTAAAAGGCTCTTTTCTTTTAGGCTTAATGACTATAGCCCCATATACACCTGTCTGCTCCTGAAAACCGGAATGACTGTGATACCAGTAGGTACCATGCTGATTTACTTTAAAAGTATAGGTAAAAGTTTCACCCGGTGCTATGCCATCATAACTGATACCGGGAACACCATCCATTTCAGGAGGTAAGATAATGCCATGCCAGTGAATAGAAGAGGATTTTTTAAGCGTGTTAGTGACATGCAGGGTAATGGTATCGCCCTCTTGCCATAGGAGAGTAGGTCCCGAAAGCTGTCCATTCACGGTAGTAGCAATAGCAGTACTTCCCGTAATATTTACCTTTTTATACCCAATAGTCAGGAAAAATTCTTTTCCACTTAAAGTGTCTTTGTTGGAGATCTTGGGTAAAGTTTTTGCTTCTACCTGTGTTTGACCAAGTGCCAACACAGAGGTTGCAGCTATCCCTTTGACAAATGTACGTCTTTGCATTATTTTCCTTTAAGCGCTGTATTTACGGAGTTGTTCAGATTTTTCTTCATACTCTTCTTTGGAAATGCCGCCAGAGGCATACCGTTTGTCTAAAATGTCTTGTGCATCACTTTTAGCCGTTTTTTTATCTTGAATAAGATACACAATGGCAACTATCGTTAAAAGAAGAAAAAACCATCCAAACCCCATACCCCAGCCATGCGTAAAACCATTCATTTGAAATCCTTTTGAATCTATTTTATGGGAACCTAGGTGCCCTTATGTAAAACTATACTGGAACTATGTGTATGAAGTGTGCACATGAAGTCCAAAGAAGATATATAAAAAGTATGTGAAAATGATTTTCTAGGAGAGAAGGGGGTATGGAGGTTTAGACATAGCAGGTATACACACTATGTCTAATATTTTTCTATTTTGCGCCACATTTTCCTGCAGCACATTTCATAGCTTTTTCACCTGTATTTGGCTTTTTCATCATGGCAGCACCACACTTCATATCGCCCTTAGACTTACACATCATACCCATGGCATTTTCATCCCATTTTTCATCAAAGTTGTCTACCATCCAGTTAGCAATAGTTTCAATATCTTCAGCAGACATAGATTTTCCGATGGCAGGCATCACACCAAACTTCTTGATAGCCATTGGCATACATCGTGATTTGTTGGCATCCGGGTTCACAATATAGTCTTTGATAAATGCAACGATCTGTGTTTTGTCACCTTTAAGATCATGCTTTAGTTTTGCAGAAATCTTGCTCATAGGAGGTGCTTTCATCATTTTCATCATCTTTTCTTTCATAGACATACGCTCTTCCATACTCATCTTCATCATGGTACTTTTGTCCATCATAGACTTCATCATATGGCAAGATTTACAATTTGTCTCGTAAACTGCTTCAGCACTGTTATTTGCCCAAAGTGTTGATGTTGTAAGTATAAGTCCTGCGGTTAGTAGTATTTTTGTCATTTTTGTTCCTTTTGAATGTTTTGTCTACATTATAGTGTTTATGTGTGCACGGAGTGTGCACACTTTCATTAGATGGGCATTAATCATCCCAGCTATGCATTACTTTTTTGAGGTTTTCAAAGAGTATAGTCATAAAAGATTTAAATCGTTCATCAACATCTACGGAGGAGAGAATATCATCAAACCCTATCGTTGAGAGTGTCGTTACGCCATCATTTTCATAGACAGAAATACGACAGGGAAGATACACAGAAATGGCAGCTAACTCAGAAAGTGCCTGTTGTGCTCCAGGAGGGTTACAGAGCTCAAAGACTGTAATGTCTTTTTCTATAGGAAAACCTTTACTTTCCAAAATATTTTGGAATTCATAACTTTTTAAAAGCCCAAACCCAACTTCTTTTGCTTTTGCTTCAAGTTCTGTTTTTACGGTATCGATCGCTGCATTTGCTTTTGTAGTATAAATCATTTTGTATTCCTTACGTTGTTTTTATACTTAAGTGTAATGAAATTATGTGTACATAATGTGCATAGGATTTGCACACTCCATACACACTTTAGTACTATCATAAATTATGTAACATTTGAAAGGATTTATGATGAGTAGAGAGACAAAAGATGTCGTTTGCGGCATGAATATTTCAACCAATACACCATTTCATACACACTATAAAGATGAAGAATATTATTTTTGTTCTATGGATTGTCAAGGAAAATTTACAGACAGTCCAGACACATATACGCATAAAGAAGAAGATTGCCCTTCCTGTACTTCTTTGGAATATGCAGATGTAGATGCCATCAAGGCAAAGCAAACAGCTAATAATGATGCTATCTACACCTGTCCTATGCATCCGGAAATTCAA
>DQVY01000030.1 GCA_015661535.1 Sulfurovum sp.
CAAATGCGACAGAAGCAGACTATGATACTGAGTATCTTGCCAATATTCTAAATATTCGGGTAGTAGATGGTGTTCAGGGTGCCATAGATCACATTGCGCAGCATGGTTCAGGACATTCTGAAGCGATCATTAGTGAAAATATCAGCACAGCAGAGACTTTTTTAAACAGCACAGATGCTGCAGCAGTGTATGTGAATGCCTCTACACGCTTTACAGATGGTGGTGCATTCGGCTTTGGTGCAGAGGTAGGCATCAGTACCAATAAACTTCATGCCAGAGGGCCAATGGGCATCGAGGGTTTGACAACTTATAAGTTTAAAATATATGGTTCAGGACAGATTAGAGGCTAGTCTAAGCCTCAGTAAAGTTTGCTTAGCTAAAATAGCAAAAAATTAAATATTAGGAATATAGTATGACAATTACAAATGAAAACTGTGTCGTAGGCATTGAATACGAAGTAAAAGAAGCTGGTGGAGACAATGTTGTAGATAGCAATAAAGGTGGTGCGCCACTAGAGTTTATCATCGGAAAAGGGCAGATCATCCCAGGTTTGGAAAATGCACTTGTTGGTATGGCTGAAGGTGAGAGCGGAGACATTATGGTATCTGCAAAAGATGCCTATGGTGACGTAAACCCGGAAGCACTTCAAACACTTCCAAAAGATCAATTTGCAGGTGTTGATCTTGTTGAAGGTATGACACTTTATGGTCAAAGTGAAGATGGTCAAACAACACAAGTCACTGTGAAGTCATTTGATGACAAAGAAGTACAGGTAGACTTTAACCATCCATTGGCAGGGAAAGACCTTATGTTCTCAGTAACAGTACTTTCTGCAAGAGAAGCAACAGCAGATGAGATCTCTTCTGGTCAAGTTGGTGGTCCTGCTACAGAAGGCGGAAGCTGTGGTACAGGGTGTGGTTGTCACTAATCCTTTCCAAACATATGCGTCAACTTCATTTTGAAGTATGACGCACTTCTTTGCACCTTACTTTTCTCTTCCCTCCATTTTGACTTCAAGTAGCTTTTTTCAATATATATTGTGCTATTATATATGTTAGTTAGTGTGTTAATAATAGGGATCTAATGTACACCCAGGAGAGACAATGAATAAAATAGAAAAAACATTTGATATTAACGACATACTTTTAAAAGTATATGCGTCTTTAGCCTCCATTCGGAAAGAACGAAAAATTGAACTTATTTATGAAATGGATTCAACCATACCTAAAGATCTTAAAGGTGATATTTTTACCTTGACACGGCTGCTTATACAAGTACTGACCTTTGTATGCCAAAATACGAGTAAAAAAGAGATCGTCCTTTCTCTGACTGCACCGGAAGATTTTCTAGTAGAAGAGTTCGTCTCTTTTAAAATTAAGGATGCCGGTATATCTAAAGAGCAAATGATGGCATTTTTAGAAAAAAACATAAAAATAGACATGGGGAAACTTGAGGGAAAAATACTTTATGAAATAGATGTAGATATGTATCTGGACATACCTTTTCAGATCAATGAATTGGGCCACAGACGACACTATCGTTTACCAGATACGGGGATGCTGGATAAAAAGGTTTTACTCCTCTCTCAAAGTAAAAAACTTACAGAAAGTATTGAAAAAATGTTTAAATATTTTCGCTATGAAGTAGACAGCAGTTTTGAGGCATTTAAAGAACACGGCAATGATCTTGCACGTTATGATATCGTGGTATTGGATGATACCTATGCGACAGAGGCATTTGAAGAGATCGTGGCAAAAATACAGGATGAGATACCTTTTAAATATGTCTTGTTACGTGATTCACATATTGTAGAGATGAAACCCTCTATTGTGGTCTCTACACACTTGATTAAACCTGTTACACAAGAACGTGTATTTGAATTGATCTCTACACTGTTCCAAAATGACATGCAGGCGGCAGTGCCAAGAACAGAGGTGAAAAAATACAGTATAGACCTTGAAAAGATATTGGAAAAAGATGCCAGTGGACATACAGAGGTATCAGATGTCAATACGGTAATAGGTGACAATCTTAATCATGTGATCGAAGCGAAAAAAGAGATGAAGCTTCCTTACTTGGATATTAAGTTAGGTGAGGAGAAGACAAAGAAGTTAGGGTTGAAATATAAGGATGAATTAAAAAAATTCTTAGAAGTGTTTGATCGTTCAGATATCTATTTTAGACAAATAGTCAATGAAAAAGCAAGCACGAAAATAAAAGAGTTTTGTATTGACTTGGAAAAACACTCTAAACGCATAGGTGCCCAGAGTATGTTACGATTTGCAGATATTGTCAGTCTTATTTTTGTACATAACAAGTTAGAGATGCTGCCTATTTATCCCGGCCGTTATCATATAGAGTTGCAAAATCTTCTTACAGAGATAAGAAAATATTTGAAGATCAAATAAAAGAAGAGTGTCACTCCTCTTTATATACCTCAAAATCATCTTTACTTACCCCACAGTCAGGGCATTCCCAATCGTCAGGAATGTCTTCAAAGGCTGTTCCCGGAGCTATGCCACCATCAGGGTCTCCTAGTGCAGGATCATAAATGTATTCACAGACCATACAAATGTATTTTTGGCTCATATCAAATCCTTTATATTTTATTTTCTTATCATAGCATAACTTTAACATGGTAAAATATGACAATTATAAATTTAAGGATAACGTATGTCAATCAAATGTGCATTTTTATTTCCCGGTCAGGGATCACAAGCTCAAGGAATGGGTCAAGACTTTTTTAACAATTCTGACATTGCAAAACAAATGATATCGGATGCCAGTGAAAGAACAGGGATAGACTTCCAAAACCTTCTTTTTGAAGAGAATGACAAACTTGAAAAAACAGAATATACACAGCCGGCAATACTACTTGTATCTGCCATAGCACATAAGCTTTTTGAAAATGAAATGCCTATTAAACCTCTCTATGCATTGGGACACTCTTTGGGTGAATTTTCCGCATTGGTCTCTGTCGGAGCATTAGATGCCATTGATGCGGTTGAAATTGTGAATTTACGTGGTAAACTCATGGCTGAAGCTTGCGCGGGTCAAGATGTAG
>DQVY01000110.1 GCA_015661535.1 Sulfurovum sp.
ATGGTAGACTCAAGCGCAAAAACTGTACTTGCTACGAACCCTGGTTACTGGATCCCTGCATTTATGCAAAAAGATTACAAAGCAGGCAGCGATGCGGCAATTACTGCATCACTCAAAAAAGCACTTGGTACACTTACACCAACAAAAGACACTTTAGCTAAATCAAAACTTGCGAAATACCAATTTATGATGGCAATGCCTTACTACGAAGACATGTTAGAACTTAAAGATGGTGCATCAGCAGTAAAAGGAAAGAAAAAACTATTTGAACTCAAATTGGCAAATGGCAGTACTTTATATGGTGTAAAAATGGGTAAATCTTCAGAAAACTTTATCGATAAGATCGGTGTAGATAAAGCTATCTTGCTTCCATATACAATCTTAATTGAAAATGGAAAAGCCTATGCATTACATGCAAAATATTATCTTGCGATTTCATATCCTTTACTTAGTATGGGACAATTCATGAAAATTTCAAGTATCCCTGATACGATTGAAAGATCATTGAAAAAATCTGTAAAATAAATACCTGAGACCAAGGAAAGAGATTTCCTTGCTCTCCCTCCCATCCCCTATTTTCTCTCCAATTCTTATTACCTCATATTTTTCTATTTAATGATTATATCTTATACCATAATCAGTTTTGATACAAGTATTACATGTTATACTCTTCATAGTGAAGACGATAATAAAGACCGAAGAGGGATTGAATTATGGAAAATATAGCCCCTGACACAGATGCAATCGACAATAGCTCTATTACCTTTCGGGAACGTCTCAATTATGACAAATTAACCTTTCACTACATTTCATTACCCATCATGCTCATTAGTCATCTTTTTGGTGCGGTACTGCTAAGTGCCATGCTGTTAAATGTGGTTGATATTTACTCCATAGAAATATGGCTAATACTTATTATTATTATGTTCCTTTATCGCTTTTATCACTATAATCTATTTAGAAAAGAGAGTGAGACAAACAAACTCAAACATGCAAAACTTTGGCTTGATCGATACTATACCAATGTACTGCTTGGGGGTATGATCTGGGGGAGCAGTGCTTTTCTCATATTTCCGGAGTCCGATCTCCTCTATCAAATGATACATTTACTCTTTCTTTTTACCATAGGTTTCTCTTCGTTAGGTGTATTGGCTGCAAAACAGGATCTGCTTCTGGTCTATGTACTTGCCATGTTCGGCCCTCTCCTTTGGCGTCTTTTTTTCATAGAGAACACCCTTTATACCAACATAGCCTATGCTGTACTCGCCCTTATGCTTCTTATGATCATCGTGGCGAACTACTATGGTAAAGTCATCAACAATGCGCTCAATAACCGCCAGCATTTTGTCAACATAAAACATTCACACGATAAACTGAAAGAACGTTTCTTTACCCTTTTTGACCATGCCCCTGTGGGGATCTACTACTATGATGAAGGCTTGAACTTACAGGAAATAAACAGAGAGTTCATGCAAATGAACAAGGTAGATAAAAAAGAAAATTTACTGGGCCGTTCTCTCTATACCTTGCATAATGAACAGATCATTCAAGCCCATGAAAATACCTTTATCGGAGAAACAGGAAATTATCGCGGTCCGTTTAAAATGCTAAATGCTTCCAATGAAAATATTTATGTTGACCTTAGTACTGTACCCATGTTCAATGGCGATGGAGAAGTTGCCGGTGGTATTACTATTGTGAACGATATTACCAGTGAGGTCACAGCAAAAGAAGAGATGATAAAAACAGCCTATTATGATATGTTGACCAATATTCCAAACCGTACACTTGCCATGGATAAACTAAAAAATCTTATAGCAGGTAAAGAGAAAATGGAAAACTACTCTACACTTCTTTTTCTCGATATAGACAACTTTAAAAGGATAAACGAAACCTTTGGACATACCGTAGGAGACGGAGTACTCAAACAAACGGTACATACACTTGAAGAGGCCATAGGCACACACGATACACTTTCAAGGATCAGTGGAGATAAATTTCTTATCATGATCCCACTTACTGGAGATACACAAGAAGAGGCTACAGAAGCTACATTAGCCTACATAGCCAATATTGAACACTATTTTAAAGAACCTTTCAAGGTTGCCAATAAAGATTATCATATGAGTTTTTCAATCGGTGCTGTACTTTTTTCCCAAGCAGATGCCACAGCCTATGATCTTCTCAAGCGTGCTGAAACAGCCATGTATGATGCCAAAAAAACATCTCGCGGGAGCACAAAGTTTTATCAAGACAGTATGAGCGAACACAGTAAAGAAGAACTCATGATCGAAAATGATATTCATGCAGCCATTCAAAACGATGAATTCATCATGTATTATCAACCACAACTCAATATTCAAACAAATAAAATTGTAGGCGCAGAAGCGTTAATACGCTGGGACCACCCTGTAAAAGGTTTTATTCCTCCTTCAAAGTTCATTCCTATTGCAGAAGAAAGCGGGATCATTGTCAAACTTGAAGAATGGATCTTCAATAAGATCTTTTCTGATGTCAAATCTTTGAGCGAAGAAAAAGGTACCTTTACTTTAAATCATATTGCTATCAATGTGAGTACCATTCATTTTCTTGAACCAAATTTTGTTGAAAGACTGATGCTGCTTGTCAACAAACATGAGGTAAAACCTGAATGGTTTGAATTGGAAATTACCGAGAGTGGTATTATGCGTAATATCAATGAAGCCATTCAAAAAATACATGAATTGAAAGCATTTGGGTTCACCTTCTCAATCGATGATTTCGGGACAGGGTATTCTTCTCTGGCTTACCTAAAAGAATTGCCTGTAGATGTCATAAAAGTTGATCAGTCTTTTGTACTTAATATGAATGAAAATGATGAAGCTGTCATCGAAGCTGTCATTGCCATAGGACAAAAATTCAATTTAGAGATCTTGGCTGAGGGGGTGGAAGAGACAAGTATTCTGAACAGATTAAAAGATATTTCCTGTAACACCTATCAAGGATACCTGGCACATCGTCCTATGGAGATGAAAAACTTAAAAATGTTGTTATAAACGCTTTTTTAAAGCCATAATTTCTGATCTAAGTTTCTCTATCTCTTTTTTAAGCCGTTCATTTTCTTTTCTCAGAGAATACGGTGCTTTCTGCTCTTGGGGAACGATCATTTTATCTACCTTTTTTTCAATCGCATCATCTATTAAAATATACACCACATCTCTACCCTCTTCTTCTACTATTTCGGTGGGAACCTGACCTGATTTAGTCATCTTCACTACATTAAATATACTCAACTTGTGTTTCACAGCATACGCTTTTATCGTCATCTTTTTCATCAAACTCCTTCATAAATAATTATAGGCTATAATATACAAAATTCTCATTAGGAAACACCATGTATAACAAAAAACGTAACCCTCTGCTACTCATACTGCTACTTTCATTCTTTACTTCCCAACATCTGGCCGCAGACGCTGCCAGTCAAATAGATGCAAAGGTAGATGTTGCTATTGAAAAATTTAAAGAACAAGTCAAAGGTGGTGCAGCATTTTTACCAAAGGTAAAAGGGTATCTCGTCTTCCCTTCCGTCATAAAAGCAGGATTTATAGTGGGAGGCAAGTATGGAAAAGGTGCCTTACGTGTCAATGGAAAAACAAAATATTACTATAGTCTTGCTTCAGCTTCTGTAGGCTTACAGGCAGGTGCGCAGGAACAGGCAATGCTTATCGCTTTTCTTTCAGATGCATCGTTACAGAACTTTATTAAAAGTAATGGCTGGGAAGCCGGTGTGGACGGTTCTATTGCCATTTCAGACTGGGGACACAGCAAAGATATCTCTTCGATCAGTTTTGAAAAACCCATTGTTGCTTTTATATTTGATGAAAAAGGTATCATGGCAAGTGTCAGTATAGCCGGTACCAAATTTCAAAAGATCATACCATAAATAAGAAACAGAGCGAATTATTCTTCTCATTTGATGGATTTTCCATCAAATGTATTCATCAATTCAACCAATCTTCTGCTATAATATATAAAAATTTAAGGATATAACAATGACCAGACTCAAATCTCTCCCTCTCCTCCTCGTAATGCTTTTAGCCTTTAGTACCCTTTCTGTAGCTTCATCAAAAAGCAGCATAGACAATGATGCAAATGAAGCACTTGAAACATTTTACAAAGAAGTAGGCGGCGGCAAGAACTACCTAAACAAAGTAAAAGCCTATTTGGTCTTTCCTGACATCAAAGAAGCAGGCATGTTCTTTGGCGGCAAGTATGGTGAAGGTGTACTGCGTATAGGAAATACATCAAAAGCATACTATAGTATAACCTCTGCGTCTGTAGGTATGCAGATGGGTGCACAAATGTACAGCATGATCATCGCTATTACCTCAGATGCGGCACTCAATAAGTTTTTACTTTCAGATGATGAATGGGAAACAGATGTTGATGGGAAAATAGCCATCGCTGAATGGAATTCAAAAGAAGAACTTGATGACAATGAATTTGATGATGACATGGTTGCATTTGTATTTGATTCAAAAGGGATGATGGGTAGCTTCACTATGGAAGGTACACGCTTTAAAAGAATTAAAAAATAAAAAGGATTCACATGAAAATAGTTAAACACTTCTCACAAGTGCTGCTTGTACTTTTGGCACTCAGTACTATGGCAATGGCCGGCATAAAAGACAAAAGTGCTGCTGAAATTGAAAGTGATGCCAATGAAGCACTCTCTAAATTTTACTCTGAAGTAGCAGGAAGTAAAGCGTACCTTCAAAAAGTAAATGGCTATGTCGTTTTCCCCGAGGTAGTAGAAGCAGGTATGTTTGTTGGGGGGAAATATGGTGAAGGTGTCTTACGCATTAAAGACAAAACACAGGGATACTACAGCATTACTGCAGCATCTGTAGGTTTTTTGGCAGGCGGTGCCAAATATTCACTTGTCATTGCTTTCACTTCAGAAGAAGCACTCAAAAAGTTTATGCATGATGATGACTGGGAAAGTGAGATGGATGTCAATATGGCCATAGCAAAATGGAACTCAGAAGAAGAGCTCGATGACATTGACTTCGGTACAGATATGATCGGTTTTGTCTTTGACTCCAAAGGTATGCTTGGCAACTTCACACTTGAAGGTACAAAGTTTAAAAAGATCACACCCTAATATATAAAAAGCAGTAAATTAATTTTACTGCTTTCCTCTTTGATCCTCTTCTTTCAAATTATATTGTACGATCAATTCCTCTTTTCTAAGCGCTTTTGTTCGATTCAGTACCCTTTCCAAGCGCTGAAATGTTTTTGTTTTATAGATCAATCCAGCCACAAAGAGTAATGCCAAAGGCAGCCCGATATTATCGTCCATATAGAGTATAATAAAGCCACCCATAGCGATATAAATAGCAATTTCAAGAAATAGATATATCCATGGTTTAAGCCTTGAGCTGCTTCTTCGTTCTATACCATTTTGTCTTTTATTTTTCACCTTAATAGTCTCTCCCCTATTTTAAGGCACCTCTAATAATAGGTGCCCTTTAGTAAAATTATGACATACAAATGTCACAGAATTGTCACTAAAAACTAGGTTTGGGCAAATCTCTCTTTATATGAGCACTTCTGGCAAAGTTCTTCAACAGCTTTACCCTCTTTAAAGCCTTCTAGCATAGCCCTGGAGCGTTTGGACTCTAAAATAGTCTCCAGTGTATCCAAATGCAAGTCACCAAGCTCTATGATGCCATCACAGTCCAAACAGCAGGGCACCACTTTCCCCGAAGCCAAGATGGCCACATGTGACTGTAATCCTTGACAGGTGCCATGCCCATAGTTTTTGTTTTTAAGTGAAGGCCATTCAAAATAGTTGTCAAAATGTACCAGTAACTTGGAAGCAAGACGTATGGACTTTGGTCGTTCCTTATAAATACTCTTTAAATCTAACGCTGTCTCAAATGTGTCGTTTAATTTTTCAAACAAGGTACTGTTAAAATCTATTTCAGACATCATTTCATCCAAGTTCCATACACGAAGATTTATGAAGCATTCTTCTTCTCTTTTTAGCTTCTCTTGACAAAGTGCCAACACAGGCGTAATATACTGTTCAAAGGTGAGAGAAGTATCATTTTTGTTGAAACTGTTGAGGGAGATATTGATCTGTTTTACACAAGGGTGAAATAAGGTATCGTAGCTGTGCTTTTTTAAAAAATATCCCGAAGTGGTCAGTATG
>DQVY01000263.1 GCA_015661535.1 Sulfurovum sp.
ATACCAAAAGACCTTTTCATGATAGACAATGACCCCATACTGCACACAAATAGTATTGTAGTCACCTATCATCTTCCCTCAACACATTGGCATATTATTATTGGTATGAAAGAAAGCAATATCATGTCAGACTACAATCAAACCTTTCAAAATATTCTACTTCTTATTATTGTCTTAACACTGATAGCAACATTTTTAGGTTATATCATTTTACAAATCATTTTTATAAAACCTATTACCTCTATCAATGAACAATTAGAAGTCAATATACGTAAGGATGCACTGCAGTATAAACACTTAGAGTGTGAAGACAATGGAGAGATAGGATTACTTGTCAAAAACCTAAATGCCAGAACAAATGCACTCGAAGAAGCACAAAAAAGAGAAGCAGAAGAAATAGAAAAAAACAGGAAAAATGAGAAACTTCTCCTGCAACAATCAAAAATGGCAGCCATGGGTGAAATGATGGATGCAGTAGCACACCAATGGAAACAACCGCTCAATGCCTTGAGTATGTACAGTGAACTCATTAAAAGTGATTATAAAGACGGCAGTGTAGATCAAGCCTATGTGGATCAATTTAGAGATGACATACAGACACAAATTGACCATATGGTCAATACACTTGATGAGTTTAGAACCTTTTTTAGGCCCAATAAAGAAAATCAACAATTTTTACTCTCTGATGTAGTCAATTCTGTACTCTTTCTTACCAAAGATGATCTGCTTAAAAATAGGATCACAGTGACTATAGAACAAGAGGATCCTGTAGCCATAGAGGGGTCAGAAAATGAATTTAAACATTTGGTACTCAACATCATTAACAATGCAAAAGATGCATTTAATGACAATGATATTGAGAAAAGAGTGATAGGTATACGTATCATTCAAGACAGTAAAGGTAACAGACTGGAGATTGAAGACAATGCCGGAGGCATCTCTCAAGAGATACTAGAGGATATTTTTAAAGCCAATGTCACCAGCAAAGAAGAGGGAAAAGGCACAGGGATCGGTCTCTATATGAGTACGCAGATCGCTGCGAAACACCATGCAACCCTCACAGTGAAAAATCAAAATGAAGGTGCATGTTTTACCGTAACCTTTCATTAAAAGTTACGGTCATTTTAGGAAATATCAACCTTTATCTCGCCATTTTGTACATCAAAGCTCACATCTGAGCCTTCGACTACCTTGTCTTCCAAGATAAGTTCAGCAAGTCTGTCTTCTACCACTTCGTACAATGCACGTTTCAATGGTCTTGCACCATATACCGGGTCAAACCCTGCTTCAGCGATGTATGCTTTCGCATTATCTGTAAGTGAGATAGTAATATCTCTCTCTGCAAGTTTTTTCTGAATATCTTTAAACAAGATATCCACGATACTTGTAATTGCCGCTAAATCTAACGGATTAAAGATAACCTGTTCATCAAGACGGTTAAGGAACTCTGGCTTAAAGTTACGTTTGAGTTCTTCTTGTACTGCCTCTCTACGCTCTTCTTTGTCTGTGATCGTCATGATCTTGTCAGACGCAATGTTTGAAGTCATAATAATAATGGTATTTTTGAAATCTACCGTTACCCCTTTGTTGTCTGTCAAACGTCCATCATCCAGCACTTGTAAGAGTGTATTAAACACATCCGGGTGTGCTTTTTCTATCTCATCGAAGAGCACAACAGAGTATGGTTTTCTTCTTACTGCTTCAGTGAGCTGTCCTCCTTCATCATACCCTACATACCCTGGAGGTGCACCGACCAATCTAGACGCTGCATGTTTTTCCATATACTCAGACATATCAATACGGATCAGTGCTTTTTCAGTGTCGAACAGGAACTTCGCCAATGTTTTAGCCACTTGCGTTTTACCTACACCTGTTGGTCCAAGGAACATAAAGCTACCTATTGGTCTGTTGGTGTCACTAAGCCCTGCTTTGTTACGTTTAATCGCACGTGCCACAGCTTTGAGTGCTTCATCTTGACCTACTACTTCTTTGCGTAAAATACTTTCAATGGCTAAGATCTTCTCTTTTTCACCTTGAAGCATTTTAGAAACTGATATACCTGTCCAACGGCTTACGATACTTGCGATCATCTCTTCATCTACAGAGTTTTTAAGCAAGGTACCATTCTTCATCATCTCTGTCCACTTCTCTTCAAGTGATTTGAGTTTCTCTTCTTCCGCAGGAATTTGTCCATACTCAATCTCTGCAGCTTTGTTGAAGTCACCTGATCGTTTTGCATTTTCTGCCTGTGTACGTAAAGCATCAATGGTCGTCTTGATCTCGGCAATTTGGTTAAATACATCTTTTTCTGTATCAAACTGTGTTTGCAGAGCCATACGTTTTTCTTCCATGTCAGCAAGCTCTTTTTCAATCTCTTCAAGACGAGAGGTATTCTTTTCAGTAACCTCCATTTTCAAGGCTTCTTTTTCTACTTGAAGCGTAGATATCTCACGTTTTACCTTAGCCAGATCTGTCGGCTCAGACTCTATTTGCATTTTCAACTCAGCAGCTGCCTCATCAATAAGGTCAATCGCCTTATCCGGTAAAAATCTGTCCGTAATATATCTGTCTGACAACTTCGCTGCTGCGATCAGTGCCGCATCTGTGATATTTACATTGTGGTGCGCTTCGAGTTTGTCTTTGATCCCTCTAAGGATTTGTAGCGCTTCGTTGATGCTAGGCTCATCTACTTTGACAGGCTGGAAACGACGTTGTAATGCTGTATCTTTTTCAAAGTACTTTCTATACTCTTTGAGCGTCGTTGCCCCTATTGTATGTAACTCACCACGTGCAAGTGCAGGCTTTAAGATGTTCGCTGCATCATTACCACCTTCAGATGCTCCAGCACCTACGATAGTGTGAATTTCATCGATAAACAAGATAATATTTGCTGACTCTTTGACTTCATCTATGACCGCTTTGAGTCTGTCTTCAAACTCACCTCTGTACTTCGCACCAGCAATGAGTCTATTCATATCTAAACTCATCACACGCATGTTTTGAAGACTTAATGGTACTTCTTTGTTTACTATACGCTGTGCAAGCCCCTCAACAATAGCTGTTTTACCTGTTCCCGGTTCACCGATGAGTATAGGGTTGTTTTTGGTTTTACGTATGAGTATTTGCATCATACGCTGTACCTCTTCATCACGTCCTATAACAGGGTCTAACTTACCATCAATTGCTTTTTGGTTCAAGTCATCTGCATACTGTGCCAAAGCTTCCAATGTTTCATCACCCGATTGCGAATCTATCTGTTTACCGCCCCTTATGCTCTCTAAGGTTTTTTTAAACTCAGAAATATCTACATACTTGCCTAATGTATCTTTAATGAAAGGCTCATTTACATTTGCCAAAAGCCATGCATCTACTGCTAGATACTGGTCTCCCTGTGCAGTCATCACACCTTCAGCATTTTGCAGTGTACGCACAAGGTTTTGTCCTAATTTAATGCTCTCTTTCGTTACAGTAGAGACAGTCGGCAGTTTATTGGCAATACTTTTTGTCTCTAACTCTATGGCAGC
>DQVY01000271.1 GCA_015661535.1 Sulfurovum sp.
TTCACAATACTCCAACACAAAAAGCTCTAAACTTTTATCAGGTGGGTTCCATGCAGGGTCAATCTTTAGTTGGGGGATGATGAAAAAATCTTCCACTCTTAATCCTTTTGATAGCACTTAATATAATTTTCACACTGTTTACAGATCTCAGAATCTCTATCCAGGGTACTTACAACTTTTATAAATGCACTCTTGATACATTCAATATTTCGTGTACCATACACAATAGGTAAACCTTTAGCTTTCGCTTCACTTCTGTAGTGTTTCATGGCATTGTGATTTAAAAAATTAGTAAGCATCACAACCATATCTACACAAGAAGGTATGGGCTTATCTTTCTTTCTTCCATTCTTTTGATTTCTTGCCGTCCAGTGGATAATATCATCCACACCTAAAGTTATAAGTAATTTTCTTATGGGGTCTATCTTGTCCCCACCTAAAATAAGTATAGACATCAAATCTCCTTTTATTGATAATGATATTCAGAATATTAGTCAATATAAACTTAAGGCAAATTATAATTGATAACAATTGTCATTTTAATTGTTACTTAAGAATAAAACTGCGATACTCCCCCGGACTAAATGATATTAACTATCATAATAAACTATAAAGAAAACAAGTATGGGGAAACAAATGGGCATTAACAGACTTTATCAATGTATAGAAAGCAGAAAAATAAACCAGTCACAGGCAAGAGAAACTATTTATCGTGTATTGATGGATGCAGAGGATGAATGTTTGACTGTTTCCCGCATATTGGAAGAACTCTCTTCTGTATATTCAAAAAAAGTTTCACTCAATACTGTCTATAGGCATCTTAACCTGTTTGTGTCATGCAAACTTGCCGTAATGATACAGGATGACTTTAAAAAAGCATACTACTGTTTGACAGGAGAAAAGCCATTGACATTCATTATTTGTACAAAATGTAATAGTATAGAAAAATGTTCTTTTAATCCAAGTCATCTTATAGATAATCTTGAGAGTTCAGATTTTATCGCCTTACATAAAAAATGCAGTAAATGCAGAAATAAATAGTAATAAAGGTTCAAATGAGGGAGGATTTTCAATAATATTTTTTTGCGATTTTCATTGTTGTTGCCAATCTCCCCTTCACTCTTTTGAGTCTTTACTCATAAAAAATAATAAGGAATACATCATGGCAGATTTCACAATAGCAAAAGAGTCAAAAGAGATACTTAGACAGTTCAATGTAACAGAAAAGACAGATGCTTTATTGTGTCCCATCTTAAAAGTGCTGCAAATGCGCCATAAAGATCTGGACTCAGGTCAGGTTACAAGAGTTATTAGAGAAGTTTTGCATGATTGATGCACTTCTTCACTGGTTTTCAATACTACAAAAAATACTTAAAAAGCATTCAAAAGCTAACAGTATTTACTTTATCAGGCAACATCATTTACGTATGAGAAAATAAATATGATAATGATTGTCAGTTTAAATAGTTATTTAAGAATACTAATATAGTATTCCGATATTCATTTTCAATATAAAAAATAAAGGAGATAAAATGAAATTAACACAAACACTTGGAGCGCTTTCACTTGCAGCGGTAATGTCACTAACAGTAGTAGGTTGTGGAGGCGGTGGTTCCGATACACCTACTCAAACACAACAACAAACAACTGTATCTGAAGCAAAAAGCAAAGCAGCACTGACTGCTTATGCAGATCTTGCGATTGCAGGATATACTAAAGCTTTGGCTGATGCTAAAACTTTAAAAGCATCTGTAAATGCTTTTACTACTGCACCTTCAGCCACTACATTAGCTGCCGCTAAGTCAGCATGGTTAACAGCAAGAGAGTCTTACGGGATCACAGAGATCTTCAGACTTTCAAACGGTCCTATTGATGCAGAAGATGGTTTTGCAGCTTCTTTTGGCGCACCGGAAGGACAACTGAACGCTTGGCCACTTGATGAAAATATGATTGACTATACAACAGATGCTTCTGGTACAACTACCACCGGAAACATTATAGATACAGCTGGAAACTTTACACCT
This sequence comes from Sulfurovum sp., assembly GCA_015661535.1. GTDB lineage: Bacteria > Campylobacterota > Campylobacteria > Campylobacterales > Sulfurovaceae > Sulfurovum. The sequence continues at coordinate 2,025 of DQVY01000271.1, forward strand.
AGCGGGGGGTCAGCAGTTGATGCAACTACGATTACAAAACAGGTACTTTCCGAGTTAAATGAGAATGGTGGTGATGCAAACGTTGCAACCGGTTACCATGCAGTAGAGTTCCTTCTTTGGGGACAAGATCAGGATTATGCAAGTTTCATTGCAGACAACATTACACATGGTCCAATGACTGCCGGAGAGCGACCGGTTGAAGATTACACTACTAACCCAAATGCAGACAGAAGAAAAGATTACCTTAATGCTGCTGCTGATCTCATAGTAGATGATCTTCAAAGCATGGTTGATGCATGGACTACAGGCGGATACAAAGAAGCACTTATAGGTAATGGTTCACAGGCTATAGATCAAAAGAGCGCACTAAAACAGATCATGGCAGGAATGGGTGTATTCATCAAGTCTGAACTTGCAAATGAGAGAATGGCTGTGGCACTTCTTACACCCAGTGAAGAAGATGAACACTCTTGTTTCTCAGACAACACACACAGAGATATTGCTTTGAATTACCAAGGGTTTAAAAATGCTCTGAATATTTTTAAAGTAAACTTGAGTGCTTCTGAAAAAGCTGAAATTGATGCTATGTTCACCTCTATCGACGCTAAAGTAAAAACCATCAATGATACTGCCAAAACAACAAAACACTTTGACTACCAGATCCAGCCAAATGACCCGAGCGGAGCAAATATTAAAGCTGCCAAAGATGAAATGAGAGCGCTCGGTGACGAGATGATCAATGTTGCCAAAGCGTACGGCATTTCCCTTGGTGAAGGTGACGTGACTGATCCGGACGAATCAGACGTTTAATAAAATTTATCAATACCTCTTGGGGAAGAGGTATTGATACTATAAAAGGGGACACAATGAAGCGCTTACACTTGAGCATACTACCGGCACTCTTACTTTTAGGATGCGCAGATACAAAAAATAAAAATACAACAACTACTGAGCACAACTCTATCAAAAAAACCACAGTATCAGAGAAAAAAACGAAAACCAGAAAATACTTTACCGAGTGTAAAAGCAAGATGGCATTCATACGTGAACCAAAAGGCTTGAGCAATGATGAGATAGACATCTTTATATTGGGTAAAAGTTTTTTTCGTATTCCCTGGGTTGAAGCACCATCGGCAACAACCGCCAGAGACGGGCTTGGTCCACTTTTCAATGCAAACACCTGTATGCACTGTCATCCCGGAAATGGTGCCGGAGTGGCAGTAAATAAAGATGGATCCATGACAAGGTCCCTGCTCTTAAGACTTTCCCATAAAGAGCCTAAAGATGCAGCACTCATAAAAAAAATAGGGTTTGAACCAGACTCAACCTACGGAGCACAGCTTAGTAAAAACGGCAACCATGATGTTGTTGCTGAGGGCGAGCCTGTTGTAAAGTATGAAAATATAGAAGGAGAATACCCTGACGGTACAGCATACACACTTCGAAAACCTACCTACTCTGTCATAAACAAAGGCTACGGAGCGTTTGATGAAGATACCATTCTTGCACCGCGTATAGGGTCTGCTCTCATAGGTTTGGGGCAACTGGAGCTTATCTCTGAAAAAGATATATTGGCACATCAGGACATAGAGGACAAAGACGGTGACGGCATTTCGGGAAAAGCCAATTATGCTTTTGATCCGGAGACAAACAGTACAAAGCTGGGTCGTTTTACCTGGAAAGCTTCTGCTACGACAGTCAAACACCAGACAGCCGGTGCTGCACACAATGACATGGGATTGACCAATCCGCTTTTTCCTATGCACAACTGTACAAAAAAACAGGAAAACTGTCTCAAAGAAGCAGAAAAAGGAAGATTTGAGTTTGAACTTCCCGCACAGAGACTCGATGCCATTGACTACTATCTTTCCAATCTGGCGATACCAAAACAGAGAGATCCTGAAAAATATACAGAGGGTGCAAAACTCTTTAAATCGTTGAGTTGTACAGCCTGTCACGTGGAGCGTTACAAAACAGCTTCAGGCATTACCATCAAGCCCTACTCTGATCTGCTTCTGCATGATATGGGAGAAGCCTTGGCTGACGGACGTTCTGAATTTCTGGCATCTGGTTCTGAGTGGCGAACACCACCAATGTGGGGCATAGGACTCTATAAAAAGGTAAGCGGTGAAGCCAATTACCTGCACGACGGAAGGGCAAGAAATATTGAAGAGGCAATCCTCTGGCACGGAGGTGAGGCTGAACAATCCAAAAAAGACTTTATGGCTTTAGACAAAATATCAAGACAGAAAGTCCTGGACTTTCTCAAATCAATTTAAAAGGAAAAAGAATGATAGAAAAAATCGCAAAAATATCACTCCTGGCAACAGCATTGTTACTAAGTGGATGCGGTGGAGACAATGACTACAACGGTACAGGGGTCATAGGTTCAGAAACATCAGAGAGTCAGGGGGATGCTCTGGCTTCACTTCAGGAAAATGTTTTTCTAAAAGATTCCCAGTCCCTGCTCTCTTCTGCAACAAGTCTAAAAACAACAGCAGAAAGTTTCGATAAAAACCTCACCCAAAGTGATATCACAGGGATGCAGACTACTTTCAAAACGCTAATGCAGTCTTGGAAAAGTGTACAAAACGCTTATGTCGCAGCAGACTATGACAATGCCCTCATAGACATACCACAGCTTTTTGACTACTATCATACCGGTAAAAAACTGGATATTCCTGCCGATATAGACAGTGCTTTGGCTTCAAGCGGAAGCATAGAAGATGCACTTTTCAAAAATTCAAGCAAAAGTATCAATGCCCTTGAGTATCTGCTTTTTGGCCATTCTCAGACTCTTTCTGAGCTTACTCTCTTGATGAACAAAGAGAACAGAAGAAGAGTAGATGCATTAAAGGTGGTAACAAGAAACCTTGAAAGACTTTCAGAGCAAATAGCAGCGTATTACAAGGCAGATACAAAGTTTGTTGCCAATGCACAGGATGCTTCCAACTCTATTGTAAACGTCCTTATAGACAGTGCCTTTAAACTCAAAGAGTGGCGCATAGGCGAACCTAGCGGTATAGCCGTGAAATTCAAAGACTCTCCGGACCCTGCAAGACTTGAGTATGTAAAATCCCTACTCTCTACAGAAGCTATAAAAGCCATTTTGGAAACACATCAGCGTATCATAGGAAAACAGTCTTATGCAAACTTTGGAAGTTTCGCTTCGGACAATGGTGCTGCTGCTGTAGTGACAGAGATACAAAATAGACTTGATAAGGCAGAAAAGATCATCAATGGTTTCAACAAGCCTATGGAAGCACTGATCACGACAACTTCTTATGACCCGCAACTGGACAGACTCTATGCAACGGTAAAAACCTTGCAGGAACTCTACTTTACCTCTCTCATTCAGGCACTTGACCTTACAGCCGAGATCATTGAGGCAGATGGGGACTAGTGATGTTTGAATATATAGGAGTGGACTATTTTTATGATAGCTCCAAAAGAGTCTATTGGCTCTATATGTTCTCAGCACTGTTTGTAGCACAGCTCTTCTTTTGGAACAAAAAGTCTATACTGAGAAATCAGTTTTCAAAAGAGGTACTGCTACATGCTTCTGCCAAACTCGACTATATCTATTTTGTAGTGGTCTCTCTTATTAAAATAGTACTGATTATACCGTTGCTTATAGGCGTAAACGATGTAGCGCTCTGGATGGTCTTGCAAATGCAGGATACCCTTGGATATGTCGAGCGTACCAGGGTAGCTAAAGAGTGGCTTTTGGCAAGTTATACCCTTGTGCTTTTTGTGGTAAATGATTTTACGCGCTACTGGCTGCACCGATTTATGCACCTGGTACCATTTCTATGGCGTTTTCACCGTGTGCACCACTCTGCAGAAGTTCTGAACCCACTTACATTTTACCGTGTACACCCGGTAGAAAACATACTCTTTGGCCTGCGTTATGCACTGAGCACAGGTTTCGTAACTGCTCTTTTCATCTACTTCTTTGGTGCCGGTATAGGGCTGGTTGAGTTTTTAGGTGTCAACATAGTGGTATTTCTCTTTTTGATCTTTGGTTCAAACCTGAGACATTCACATATACCACTCTCTTATGGTACCAAGATCGAAAAGTGGTTTATTTCGCCATACCAACATCAGCTGCATCACACAACAAAATACACGCATACCAACTTTGGAAGCTATCTTGCTATCTGGGACAGATGGTTCGGCACTCTGGTCTGCGGTAAAAAAGAGGATCTGAAATTTGGGCTTCCAAATGAAACAGTAAAACATTCGCTCATTGGAGCACTACTAAACCCATTTATAAAAGGAATAAAACTATGAATAAAAAAATCACACTAAGTCTGGCAACAGCATTTACACTGCCTGCCATGTCAGCTACCAACGCAGAGTTAGAGGCTATGCTTATGAAACTTCAAAAAGATTTTGGAAATTACAAAGTGGCTCAGGAGAAGAAGATCACCTCTTTGGAAAAACAGCTCTCTACAAGTCAAAAAAACCAAAAAACCACTCAAAAAACAACCACCCAAACAGTAGTAAAGCAAAAAGAGACAGCAGCAACCGGAGTTGCAATACTGAAAAAACAGACTGAAAAGTATAAAAACAGCGGGGAGAGTGTCGCGGTTACAGAAAGCAATCCTGATCCAAGCTTTATGGATATGGCTACTGATACTGTCACCACAGACACCTATGAAAGTTTTACTGACCTTGGACTGGCCGCTTCAAAGGTCTACAATACCGACACTGCTCTATCTATAGGTGGATATGGAGAATACAAGTATAAAAAGTATACTAATTTCAAAAACTATGCCTCAGAAACAGCCAATGAAACCAGAAGAAAATCTGAGACGAATGTAGTGCGTTTTATACCTTACATCGGATATAAATTCAATGACTGGATCGTTATGAATACAGAGATAGAGTTTGAAGACGGCGGTGCAAGATCGGATGGTACAAAAAACTACAAATATGCCATCGTTGAGTTCTCCTATCTGGACTTTTTACTTGATGAAAAGTACAGTTTCAGAGTAGGACATATTCTTGTACCATTTGGTAACATAAACCTCAATCATGAGCCTGTAGCATTCTTAACATCAGAAAGGCCATTGGTAGAAACATTCATTATACCTTCAACCTGGAGCACCAATGGTGCACTTGCTTTTGGTAGCTATGAAGGTTTTGACTACTATACAGGGATCATCACTTCACCGGATGCGGGAAAATTCCGGGAGGGAAGATTCATACAAATGGGTAGACAGGGAGCCAGACAATTCACAGATGACTTTTCCGGTGTAGCAAGATTAAGTTATAAAGGCTTTACCGGTATGGAACTGGGTGGTTCACTCTTCTACGGACAAAGCTCTACCCTTGCCGAGTCAAAACCCGGTGTTCCATCTTCAGGTTTAGATCTTGATGTCTCTATGTTCATGGCTGAAGCACACATGAGATATAAATACAACGGATGGAATGTTCAAGGTATGGCAGTAATGGGGAGTCTGGGGGATGATTATGATCAGCTTTCCGAATACGGCACCATAGCAGGTTCGGTCAATGGTCAGTACCTTACTGTAGGATATGATGTGTTACACACTATGAATACCAATCAGCAGCTTTTTGCAGTAGGTGAAGTAGAGAGACTTGATATGGATGCAGATGGAGAGACAGCCAATCCAGACAATTACAAATTCAACGAATATACTTTAGGTCTTGCCTATTTTCCAGACCCAAAAGTAGTCATCAAAGCAGAATACAATATGAAAGATTATGCTGATGGTTCACAACTTGCGGATGAAGAGGCATTTGTTGCTTCTCTTGGCTTTATATTTTAGGAGGAAAAGATGCATACAAAAAACACTATCGCTGCTGCATTTGCAGCGAGTATAGTATTGGCAGGATGTGGGGGAGGAAGCGGTAGCAACCATGAAAACTCTAAGGAAATTAAATTTGACACTAAAGAGAAATTAGGGGAAAGTCTCTTTTTCGATAAAAATTTATCACTGGAAAGAAAGACAGCCTGCTTTACCTGTCATGACCCAGAACATGGCTTTGCGGATGCAAGGTTTTCAAAAGACGGTGTAGATCAATCTGTGTTTATTCATGGAGCATTCTCTGTAGGAGATGATGACATATCACTGGGTGGAAGAAATGCACCAACAGCAGCTTACGCACAGTTCTCTCCAACATTCGGCCAGATAAACGGTATTTATAAAGGCGGTCAATTCCATGACGGAAGAGCCGCGACACTCAAAGACCAGGCGATGGGACCACCGCTTGACGGGGCAGAGATGATGATGCCAAACAAAGGTTCTGTCATTGACCGTATAGAAGAGAATGTGGACTATGTTGCAGCCTTTAAAAAACATTATGGAGCAGATATTTTTGATGATATCAATGCCTCTTATGAAGCTATGGGTGAGGCTATAGCAAAATTTGAAAAAACAGAAGAGTTTGCACCGTTTGATTCGAAGTATGACCGCTACTTAAAAGGAGAATATACCTTTACATCTGAAGAAGAAGGAGGCTATGTACTCTTTTTTTCAAATACAAATACATCTTGCGTAGCATGTCATACACTTAATTCCAAAAGTGAAGCTTCTAAAAATGAGCTTTTTACAAATTTTGAGTATGAGAACATTGGAACACCAAGAAACAGTAAAGCTATGGATGCCAGAGCGGCACTTGGACTACAGGATGCAAATGCAACATTTAAAGGATTGGGCGGAACAGTAAATGACCCGGAACACTATGGAAAGACAAAGGTTCCAACCCTTAGAAATATTGCTGTAACAGGACCATACATGAATAATGGGGTATTTGCCAAGCTCCGTACAGTTTTAGAGTTTTATGACCATATGGGTGAAAACAATCATAATCTACACCCAAACAATCCTGAAACAGGGTTGCCATGGGGTGCCAACGATCACAATGCAACGATCAATCATACCGATTTGGCTCAAAAATCGATGAATGATGCAAAGATCAGAAATCTGGAAGCATTCCTGAGAACACTTACAGATAAGCGCTATGAACATCTGCTTCCGCCACTTGCACCTGTTGGCGAGCTTGGCAACTAAAGGGAAAACGTGAAAAAAATTCTACTGGTAACGATACTCTCTGTCACTGCCCTTTTAGCCAGGGGCGGAGGTGTAGACATAGGAAAGCTCATGAAGCCTTCCTTCTCAAAAAATACCCAAGTAACAAAAAAGCAGCTCAAACTGAATACCAAACAGGTGAAGTTGCTGCAAAAAAAAGCACAAGCAAAGCTTGATTCAAATGTTATTCGTCTCTACACGGCAAAAAACGGCAGTAAAACAGAGGGGTATGGTGTGCTTCTCCTACAAACAATCAGAACAAAAAAAGCAGCCGTACTTTACATCATGGACACCAAAGCAAAGATCAAAAGCATAGAGATCGTTGCTTTTAAAGAACCTATAGAGTACAAACCAAAACAAAATTGGCAGAACAGTTTTAAAGGTAAAACAAAAGAGAAGAACCTCTATGCAGGAAAAGGTATCCCTACCATTTCCGGTGCAACGATGTCTGCTAGAGCCATCTCAGATGCCGCACGTATTGCCATTGCCCTGGTTGAAGAGCTTTAAGCAGTGAAATTTCTACTTACCAAAGAGCTGCAGCAGAATAAACTTTTGTCACTTACTGTGCTCTTTTTTGTAACAGTATTATCACTCTTTTTACTCTCTGATCTGCTTGTACATCACTTTCAGGTAGGGTTGACCCCTGTAATTGCTTCAGAGACCATATTGGGGAATGGGATGTAATGAAAAAA
>DQVY01000113.1 GCA_015661535.1 Sulfurovum sp.
AGAGGTTATTTTTTCTAAGATTCTTCAATAGTATAACATAGAGATATCATTATGCCTATTGTTGAATCTAAACTCACTCTCTTAAAGATGCAAATAAAACATCTCATTCCTTAACCCTTTAAATTGAGCTATTCTTCTTTTAGTAAAACTCCAAAAAGACTCAATACCATTTATTAAACCACTTATTAAAATGGTACAAAAGTTTTAAAAAATGCTTTTTTACTTCTTTATATGTTATGATTTATAATAATTTTACAGAGGGATACTTATGAGAAAAAGACATTTAGGCACTTTATTGGGTATTGTTGCAGTGCTTGTGCTCTTCACTGCTTGTGGAGATAAAAAAGAAGATACAAAAACTTCCGTGGCTAAAGCTTTATTGCCCGTCGAATTTATCGATATAAAAACCCAAAAAGTACCAATATGGATGCGTTTTAACGGTACAACGAAAGCTTCTAACAAACAAGTTGTACAAGCTCGAACCAAAGGGAAACTTATAAAAGTCTATTTTACAGCAGGACAAAGAGTAGAAAAGGGCGATAAACTTTTTGATATAGAAAGTACCACCCTTACGTCTTCATTTGATGCTTCCAAGGCTACTTTAAAAGTGGGAGAGGCTAAATTAAAATTGGCAGAGGCAGATCTTGCACGGTATGCTCCTTTGGCAAAAGATGGTCTTATTCCTAAACAAAAATATGAGCAACAACAAGCGTTGGTTGAGTCCTTAAAAGCAGGCGTAGATATGGATAAAGCGCTTTTATCTGGAAAAGAGACCAACTTAGGGTATGCTACTATCACGGCACCTATTTCTGGTACGATAGGTCGTTCTTTGGTAGATGAGGGAAATCTTGTGGGCTATGAAGGTACAACAAAATTAACCACTATTGTGGATGATGATCCTATGTATGCCTATTTTAACCCTTCAGAAGAGGAAATACAACTCATTCGTAAATACCGTGATAAAAAAGAGATGGATGCCATTGTGCTTATTCCTACCAAAAACAAAAAACTCTTGGGTGACAGAAGAGTAAGAGGCACTGTTGACTTTTCGGAGTCTCTTGTTGATGTGAAAACTTCAACTATCACTTCACGTGTAGTCTTCCCGAACCCCGAACATTATGTTTTTCCGGGAACCTTCGTAACTGTGGGTCTTTTGGTGACTAACCAGCTTGATATTATGGCAGTGCCAAAGTCAGCCATACAGCGTGACCAAATCTCTCAGTATGTTTTTATCGTTAATGAAAAAGATGAAATTGAACGAAGAAATATAGATACTGGCTATGAGACAAAACAGTTCAAAGTCATTGAAAAAGGTCTTGAAGATAACGACAGAGTACTCATGAGCAACTTCATCAAGGTAAAAGAGAACATGAAAGTCTCTCCTGTAGATGTGACAGATAAAAAAGGCATTTTAGCCATTATGAAAGAGAAAAATCTCTTAGATATAACTGATACAAAATAAGGGACTGTAAGTGATTTCATTTTTTATAAAAAGACCTATATTTGCTTCGGTCATCTCCATAATGCTGACACTGATCGGTTTGATCTCTTTGAAGGTTCTCCATGTACAGTCTTACCCTGAAGTGGCACCGCCGTTGATAGTGGTAAACTCTACCTATACGGGTGCCAATGCTTATGATGTGGAAGAGTCCGTTACCAGACCTTTGGAAGATAAACTCAACGGTGTACAGGGCATGCTCTACATGGAGTCTTCCAGTACCAGTTCGGGACAGTCTACTATTAAAATATACTTTGAACCTGGCTATGATCAGGATATGGCTGCTGTGGATGTACAAAATCAGGTAAAACTGGCAGAACCACAACTCCCTATAGAAGTAAAACAAAGAGGGATTATTGTACGAAAAAGATCCCCAAATGCTGTATGTTTGATTGCTCTTGAGGGAAATGAAAATCCGCGTTATGATGAAGGTTTTTTAGTTAACTTCATCAACCTGAATATACTCGATGAGTTAAGACGTATCCCAGGTGTAGGTAAAGCAGAGACTATGGGAGGAAAGAAATACTCTATGCGTATCTGGCTTAATCCTCAAATCTTGAAAAATTTAAAGCTTAATCCTTCTGATGTTATTGCAGCGATTAAAAGTCAAAGTAAACAGGCTTCTTTGGGTGTATTGGGGTCTATGCCAAGTGCCTCTGACCAGGAACTTGAGTTTTCTCTCACGACTAAAGGTCGACTCAATGATGTCAAGGAGTTTGAAAATATTGTGATCAAGCGCAATGAGAATGGCTCAGTGGTCTACCTTAAAGATGTCGGATCAGTTGAACTTGGCGCAGAAAATTACTCATGGGGGTCATCTTTAAATGAAAAGTTTGTGGGACTCATTGGTATCTATCAGTTGCCTGGTGAAAATGCACTAGAGGTGAAAGCAAAAGTAGATAAAGTCATGGAGCGTCTTGTAACGCGTTTCCCTAAAGGTTTGACCTACTCTATCCCTTATGATACTACGGAGTTTATTGAAGTCTCCATTGACAATGTCGTGGAAACACTGTTAGAAGCCATATTTCTCGTAGTGATTGTCATGTATATCTTCTTGCAGTCTATGAGACCTACTATTATTGCAACGATTGCCATACCTGTATCGATTATTGGTACCTTTGCTGCCATGCATATGATGGGTTTCTCTATAAACTTCCTGACTCTCTTTGGACTGGTGCTAGCCATTGGTATTGTGGTTGATGATGCCATACTGGTGGTCGAGCAGGTAGAGACAGAGATACATGAAAATCCAGACATGCCAATTATTCAAATTATAAAACTCTCTATGGATAAACTTGCCGGGCCTATTATTGGTACTTCTTTGGTGATGGGTGCAGTATTCATTCCTGTTTCTATGATGCCAGGTTTGGTGGGAACAATGTATAAGCAGTTTGCCCTTACGATTGCTATTGCAGTGCTTATCTCTGCTGTGAATGCTTTGACACTCTCTCCTGCTATTGCCGCTATTGTGATGAAAGCAGAACCAAAAGGGCATCAAAAAATGCTCTTTCATAGAATGTTTGACAAAGGTTTTTCTGCTTTTCAGGCTGGATATGAGGCACTTTTAAAACTCTTTATCAGGTTTAGGTTGGTGGTTGTATTGGCAGTATTTGCTTGTTATGGTCTGCTCTATTATCTCTTTATGATCGTACCTACAGGCTTCATCCCTTCAGAAGATAAAGGGGTGGTGATGATCTCTATGAATATGAAACCCGGTTCTGCATTGCCTCAGACTATGAAGACAAGATCACAAGTGGTAAATACGGTAAAAGAGATTGATGGTGTAGAGAATGTGATTGCGGTGGACGGATTTAATATTATTTCAGGAACACTGGACTCTGGGGCGGCATCGATTTTTGTTGCCTTAAAACATTGGGATGAACGTAAAGCTCCACACTTGCAGGTTAATGCCATTATTGAGCAGATAAAAATGCAGACAGCAGGTATTGAGGGTGCTAAAGTTGTAGCCTTTAATATTCCAGGTATACCAGGATTGGGTGTCTCTGGTGGTTTAGCGTACAGAATGGAAGATTACCTCTCAGGGGATATTCAGACTTTTTACCAATATGCGCAAACTTTTTTACAGCAAGTCAATGCTGACCCATCTGTTGCAGCAGCCTTCACGACATTTAATCCGAACTATCCGCTCTATTATGTAAATATTAACCGTGCAAAACTTGACAGACTTGGCATTAATATAGCAGATATATTTGCAACAATGCAGATCTATCTTGGTTCTTTTTATGTAAATGACTTTACGCTTTATGGAAAATCTTTTAAAGTTTTTGTTCAGGCATCTCCTGAATTTAGAGCAGGAAAATCAGATATAGACAAACTTTCTGTACGAAGTAGTACAGGAGATATGGTGCCTCTCTCTTCTCTACTGAGTATTGAGGAGCGCATTGCGCCACAGGTGATTAAGCACTACAATATGTACAGAACCATTGATATTACGGCTATTCCTGCTCCAGGTTATAGTTCTGGTCAAGCGATGGCTGTAATGGAAAAACTTTCAGATGAAATTTTACCTAAAGGGTATGGGTATGAGTGGACGGGTATGTCGCTTCAAGAAAAGTTAGCAGGGTCTGCACAGTCAGTTATATTTGGGCTCTCTATCTTGGCTATTTTCCTTTTTCTTGCAGCCATGTATGAGTCATGGATCTTGCCTCTGATGGTACTTTTAACTGTACCCGTGGTGATGGTTGGAGCACTGTATGGTATTAAGCTTGCAGGTTTACCCAATAACCTTTATGTTCAGATTGGTATGGTTGTACTCATGGGTCTGGCCTCCAAGAATGCTATTGTGGTGGTCTCCTTTGCTAAGGATATGCGGGAGAAGGGACACTCGATTATAGAGTCAGGTATGATGGCAGGAACTTTAAGGTTTAGAGCCATTCTTATGACTGTACTTGCCTTTGGATTTGGTGTTTTACCTCTTGTGCTTGCTTCAGGGGCAGGAGCAATGACACAGAAGTCTGTTGGGGTTACCATCTTTGCAGGGATCCTTATGGCTTCGTTTGTTGCAACCGTTTTGGTTCCTGTGTATTATGTGGTACTTGAAGAGTTAAGGGAACGTTTTGTAAGCATAGACAAAGAAATAGAAAAAAGGAATTCACTATGAAAATTAAAAGCATTATAGCAGCAGGGTTTTTTGCATGTTCATTTCTTTTCTCTGCAGAGACAGTCAGTTTAGATAAATTAATAAGACTCTCTTTTGAACACAGTCCAGAAATTGACATCAGTCGTCTCAACACAGCAGCTGCATTGGAGCGTATAAATCAAGCTGAAGGTGAGAGATTGCCACTGGTTAATGCCTCTGGTGGTTTGCATAGTATCATGAATAAAAATGAGATAGATACCCATTCCGTTTTTGGTAGAGTTGGCGGAACAACAGATGGACGTTTAGCCACTGCTGTGTTATCTGCATCACAACTGGTGTATGACTTTGGTCGAACAGATGGTCGTGTAGATGCGCGTTCTCAAGAGTATGCAGCATTTGAAAAAGAGATGAAAATCATCATTCAAAAAAAAGTTTTTTCTGTAAAGAAATATTACTTTGAAGTGTTGAAAAGTGACAGTAATATCCGTATCCAGAAAGAAAATGTCAAAATTTCTAAAGAACAACTGGAACGTGCTAAACGTTATTTTACAGCAGGTTTAAAAACAAAAGTTGACATTTCCAATGCGCAGGTTTTACTTTTAGATGCAAAGCAGAGTCTCAAAAGAGCCCAATACAATAAAAAACTCTCTATGGCAAAACTCATTGAGGCAGTAGGGTATGTTCCAAAAAAGGGTGAATATAGACTTTCTGCTAAGAAGGTACCTATGCCTACACCTTCTAAAAACCTTCCTCGCAAAAAGGCTACTTTGGAAAATTTAGAAGATTATGCTTTGTTGCACCGTTATGAGTTACAACAACAAGACAATCTCATAAACAGTGCAGGTGCCTTACTTCAGTCACAAGAGGCTAATTATTATCCAACCTTTACACTAGATGCTCAGGCTTTGGCACAGTCATTGCATACCGATGAACCGACCATGGAAGCTTTTTACCCAGAACGAAGCTTTCAACTAGGATTAAATCTACGTTGGAACCTTTTTGAAGGTTTTAAGACAGACAGTCGTGTAGAAGAGGCAAAAATCAATAAACTCAAAGCCCTCTCTTCCAAAGAAATCATCAAATTACAGATTAGAAGACAAGTGTCAGATGCGTACTTCTTACTCAGGCAAGCCAATGACATTATGGAACTTGCTGAAGGGTTGGTTAAAGCGAGTCATTTGAAATTTAACCAAACAAAAAGACGTTACAAGAGTGATCTTGCAGACTATATTGAGTTACAAGATGCCCAAAAAGATTATGTGAATGCTAAGACTTCTTTGGCAAATGCTTATTATGACTACTATATTGCACTGGCATTGGTTGATCTTGCCATCGGAAAAGAGTACATTTAACACTTCAATACAGAGAGGGAAGAGGTGCGTTCTGTAAGTCATTACAGTGGCATTATGTCTTAAACGTGATACCTATTTTGCTAAGCATACCACTCATGGGAGAGAGGGCAAAATGAAAATGCCAATGGACTACTGAGGCAATACTTTCCTAAAAGTATGGAGCTTCATGATGTTGCTGTCGAAAAGGTAGCAGAGGCAATAGATAAGCTAAATAGCAGACCCAGAAAATGCCTTGGATGGAAAACACCTTACGAGGTATTTGAGAAACTTTCAGGAATAGATGCTAGAATTTTGTACAGGGTATTCGCTAGAGATGTGAATTCGCCCATCTAAACTTTATAGTGTACCAATACTCTCCAAAACCTTCCCAACCATCAAACCGCCAAAGGTACCAAGTATGTACCCCATCATTGCCATAAGGACACCTATG
>DQVY01000280.1 GCA_015661535.1 Sulfurovum sp.
GACATTTATGCACAAATACAATTTCAAGAGATTCCATTCATCACTAAACTATCAAAAATAGATGAATGTTTACCTTGGTTTTATTCAAAAAACGGCATGATTTAGGTAACACATGAGGTGGAAATAGATTCGACCAAAAAATTGTCCAGATTTTTCAGGGCATTATCCTCCACCCTCGCACAGCATCATTTTTCGCCTACAGAAGAAAGTAAAGCACACTTTCTAAAAGAAAATGTCGATGCCAATAAAATTATAGTTACGGGAAATACAGTGATAGATACACTTTTTTTGATACTTGATGAGATAGAGAAAAAAGAGGGGATGAAAGAATCTATCGTTACTGCTATATCAACGCAATATAGATTCATTCAAGGCAGAAAATATATTTTACTTACAGGGCACAGACGTGAAAACTTCGGTGAATCCTTTATTCATATTTGTCACGCTATGAAACGATTGGCTGAGCACAATCCTGATATTGATATTGTCTACCCTGTGCATTTAAATCCTCATGTGCAGGAGCCAGTCCATGCAATACTAGATGAGGTTGAAAATGTTTTTCTTTTAAAACCCTTGCCTTATGAGCAGTTTGTTTATCTCATGTCTTATGCGTATCTTATAGTAACCGATAGTGGGGGCATACAGGAAGAGGCACCAAGTTTGGGAAAACCGGTCTTGGTGATGCGTCATGAAACGGAACGCCCTGAGGCGATCAATGCGGGTACAGTAAAGTTGGTTGGCACAGAAGAAGAGACTATCGTAGCATCCGTGCAGGCACTGTTGGATGATCCTGCACTATATTTAAAAATGAGTCAGGCTCACAATCCTTACGGAGACGGGAAAGCATCAGAGCGTATAGTGACTTATCTTGAAGAGATCTTTGTGTGAGTGAAGAGGCTTTAGAGATACTGTACCAAGACAAGTACATGGTCGCCATTAACAAACCCTCTGGACTGCTTGTACATAGATCACCTATTGACAAACATGAAACACGTTTTGCTTTACAGGAAGTACGTGATCAGATAGGGCAGTATGTGTATCCTGTGCATCGCTTAGACAAGCCGACTTCAGGGGTACTCATATTTGCCCTTAATAAAGAGGTGGCACAAATACTTTCAGAAGATTTTCGGGAGAATAGAGTAAAAAAAGAGTATATCGCTGTGGTGCGTGGCTATGTAGCGCTTGAAGGTTTGATAGACCATCCTCTGAAGCAGATGTTAGACTCTAAAGCAGAGAAAGAAAAAGGTATAAGCAAAGAGGAAAAAGAGGCACAGACACTTTATGAAAGGCTGGCTACCATTGAGTTGCCTTATGCAGTAAGCAGGTACCCTGTCGCACGTTACTCTCTCGTGAAGCTCAAGCCTCAAACAGGACGCAAACATCAGCTTAGACGCCATATGAAACATATACACCATCATATGATAGGTGACACCAAGCATGGACGGGGAGAACATAATACGCTTTTTCGAAAGGAGTTTGACTGTCACAGGTTATTGTTGCATGCGCGTAATATGCAGCTTATACATCCGGTCACCTTAAAGTCTGTGATGATCACTGCAGGCTATGATGTCACATTTAACAAAATATTACATAGTTTTGGCTGGGATAGTGTAGAATAATATATGCAAACTTATACAATAAAGCCATTTCAGGCACTTGATGAAAATACGCAGCAGGAAATAGATCACTTTACCAAGCTCATACACTTTAAAAAGGGTGAAACCTTATTTACGCAGGATGAGTTAAATCAGTATTTTTATGTGGTACAAAAAGGAAAGATAAAAAACTATCAACTCAACTTAGACAATGCCAAGGAGCAAACTATTTTTGTCTTTCGTGCAGGTGATATGTTTGATACCATTACTTTGCTCGATGGTGAACCCCATGATGTGATGTATGAGGCCATGGAAGATAGTACAGTGTATCAAATGCCTATTGAAGATGTAAGGCGTATGATAGATAGCAATCCTGAGTTCAATAAGAAGTTTTTTCCTTACCTTGCGAAGCAAATGAGACATATGGAAGAGTTGGCAACAGATATCTCTTTGTACAGTACAGAAGAGAGATTTATAAAATTACTGCTGCAAAACCTTGACCCTGAGAATCTTTTTAAATACAAGTTACTGCAAGGACTCTCAAATACGGAGATAGCAAAACTCATAGGTACCGTACGCCATGTGGTGGAAAGACACTTGAAAAAGCTTAAAAACGACGGCTTGCTTGAAGCCAAAAGTAAAACCCTTCAAATTGCCAATGGCAATAAACTTTTAGAAAAAATAAAACTTTTTTAACAAACCTCACACAAATGCTACCTAGGTAGCATCTCTTGTTTTTGACTCCTTGTTACAATGCTCTTAGGTTTAGTCGCAATAACTAAATACTTTGAATACAAGGAGCGTTACCATGAAAAATATCGTATTATCCGCACTACTTTCTTCTCTACTTTTAACAGGAGGATTGCAGGCAAAAGAGATTGCGTCAAAAGACGCAAGTGTCAAAGAGGTCAACAAAATTTCTGTAAACAATGCAAAGAGTGATGCGAAAGCACAAGAAGCAACATTGGTGCGAGAGGCTGTAACCTCACTTAAAAATGCACATGAAGCATTGCTGGCTTTAGAGAAAAAAGATGCGAAAGGTACTACTGAAA
>DQVY01000066.1 GCA_015661535.1 Sulfurovum sp.
AGATCGTCGTCACGCATAACAGTGAAGAAGAAGAGCTGGAGATCATGCAAAAAGTAGCCAACAAAAGTTTTGAAAAGGTACATGCCGTTTTAAACATTGAAGAGCTGCAGTCCCTTCAAAAAGAGTTGGGAACGATACATATTGACCCTGAGTTGGAAAGATACATGGTGCAACTTATTTCAGCCACCAGAGACCCAGAGAGGTTTGGACTTGAGGAGGTGGCTAAATGCATGATGTATGGTGCCAGTCCACGGGCATCTATTGACCTCTACAAAGCTGCCAAAGCCAAAGCCTTTTTATGGGGCAAGGACTTTGTAAGACCTGCAGACATTGCCTATGTGATACATGATGTGTTGCGTCATAGGATAGTCCTCTCTTATGAAGCACGGGCCAAAGGCATGACAACAGATGAGATCATTACTAAAATTGTTGAGGTCTTACCTATTCCATGACAACTGTACTAAAAGCCTTGCAACTCAAAGCCAGGCACCAAGTCTATACCCTGCTTTCAGGACATAATCTCTCCAAACTCCATGGCGAAGGCTATGATTTTTCTGAACTCAGAGAGTACCAGTCAGGCGATGATATTCGGAAAATAAACTGGACTATTTCAGCAAAGCTTGGGAAACCCTATATTAAAGAGTTGCATGCCAACCGTGAGCTCTCTATTGTTGTTTGTGCTTTAATGGATGGAAGCCTCTATTTTGGTTCAGGAAATGCCAAACAAGTGAAGCTTACAGAAGCAGCTACAGTATTGGCCTATGCGGCAGAACAAAATGGAGACTTGTTTACCGGCATTACTTATATGCAGGACAAAACCCATGAAACGCCTCCTACCAAGCAACTCTACCACATAGAAAAGTTTTCACAGACCCTTTTAGAAAGCCCTCTCCTTGGTACAAAAATAGATTCAAGGCTATCCATACAAAACCTTTTTCAGCGCCTTCATAAACCTTCTCTTGTCTTTGTCCTCGGCGATTTTTTAGAAGAAGTTGACCTCTCCATTCTGGCACAAAAACATGAAGTCATTGCCATCATCATCCGTGACAGGGAAGAGATGTCTCCTAAGAAACTGGGGGAAGTGACATTACATTCACCGCAGGATGATCGGAAGATGGACACCTATTTTGGAAAGAGAAGTATCCAGAAGTACCTTGCCAAGCTTCAAGAAAACGATGACAAACTTATGGCACATTTCTCACGATACGATATTCGTTACGTTACCATTTATACAGATGAAGACGCTGTAGGAAAACTCATTACCTTGTTCCTGTAAACATCATTCGAAATAACCAATATATCGTAGGTCGGGATGCCCTCTTCCCAACATTTATTTGCATGGCTACGCATATGTTCGTTATTGTTTTTGTCTTTAAGGTTTCCATCAAAAATACACAATCTTAAACCATTAAAGCCCGTAAACAAGGGCTTCTCTAAAAGCGTTTAAGGTTCGTAAAAAAAGCTTGAAACTTAAACCTCCGAGTAGAGCGGGATTTGCCGATTAACATAATGATGATTCTTTAAAAAAAGAAACACAATATTGACTATGTTATGGTTTAACTTTCTCTCTATTTTAGTATTTCAATTGATGTTACATTTGAACTAATATTTGGTCTTTTTTTAGCTTCTGGGTCGTTCGGAGATAAGGCTCTAAAAACTAATTCTGCTTGAGGAGGTCTTCTCCCCATAACACCATTTTCAGCCTTGAGTGTGACTATTTGCATAACAAGGTTTCTTTCAGAGCAATATTTTTGAGCAGCTTCTATTACTGCTTGCTTTTCTTTATGTGAGCTAAATCCTGCACCATCTGAAGAAACCATGTATGTACTATTCCCCAATGCAAGAACCTTTGATGTGCCACAACCAGTCACTATTAATGCAAATAATACTATTCCTATTAAATACTTAATATTGTAATTTTTTTTCATTTAAACACCTTTCTATTTTAAGATTTAGTAATTATACCCTATCCTTTAAAAGACATAAGGTCATATTCAAAATATTTATTTCTTAAAAATACCTAGTTGATTAACATAATTGCTTATTCTATCAAATATAATACAAGGAGCAGAAACAATACGTCACTACGATATAGTCTGTAGAATTTTACACAAAGAGTAAAAAAGCAAACACTACAAACAAAAT
>DQVY01000085.1 GCA_015661535.1 Sulfurovum sp.
CCAATGCCGACTATGCCTATGGTAATGACCCATGCCCTAACTACCAAGATGCAGGGGGCAAGCATTAAAAACACTTTTTCTCTTGCTAATCATACGATCACAGGCGGGTTAGATTACTCTTTGCGTAACTGGGATGGTGTCTATACGATGAATGATATTCCTTTAGATACAGTGAACCCTATGCAACCGTATCACAGTATCTATGATGTCGATACGGGAAATGTTGCCTTTTTCCTAAAAGACACGATTACAATGGATAAGTTAGTGTTGGATCTAGGCTTAAGATATGATGATACAACGATCAGTTCTGTCTATGCAGATCAGCAGGACAATGATTATAATGAACTCAACGGATACCTCTTTGCTACTTATAATATGGACAGCAGTACCAAGTTTTTTGCAGGTGCAGGTAAATCTTCGAGAGTCCCTGATGCCAAAGAGTTGTACTGGATAGGATCTATGAACAATGCCATCGGTACCCCTGATCTTGCTGCGACGATCAATTACGAATTTGATATCGGACTTGAGAAACAGTTTGAAAATACATTTGTAAAAGTAAAAGCGTTCTATTCACAATTAGATAATTTTATAGCCTATAACTCCAGTAATGTCAATATGATGGGTGCGCCGGTAAACGCGTATGAAAATGTAGATGCAACTGTTTACGGATTTGAACTCTCTGGAAGTTATGTCGCAACAGAAGCACTTTACTTTGATTACGGTATGGCTTATCAAAGAGGTAAAAAAGAGACGCCTCTGACAGGACAGACAGATACAGATATACCTGAGATCCCACCATTCAAATTCAACGCGGCAGTAAATTATGACTGGGACGATACATTAAATGTCAGAGCAGAACTCATCGCTTCAGATGCATGGACAAACTATGACAGTGACAACGGTGAGCAGGAATTAGACGCTTATGGTATTGTAAATCTAAAAGCGTCAAAACAATGGAACGGTTTTACCTTAACTGTCGGTGTTGACAATCTGTTTGACAAAACCTATGCGGTTTCCAATACCTATAATGACTTGATCTTATTGCCTACAGCAGCCAATAATTATGTCATGCTTATGAATGAACCTGGACGTTATTTTTACACCAACCTCCAGTATAAGTTTTAGTATTTCCACTTTTGTCTTCAGGACAGGAGTGTTTTTATAAAAAATCCGCCCCTTTTTTTACACAAACCCCTAATTTATTTTACTCTCAAGGTTAGATTTGCCCGTAACTATAAGCTTTTTAGGCTTTTTTTGTTATACTTAGGCGTATTTTTAACAAACTTAAGGAGTAGTCAATGGCATTATTTGATGATGTAAAAGAAGTAGTTGTAGAACAACTAAATGTAAACCCGGATGAGGTTAAAGAAGAGTCTAAATTCGTAGAGGACCTTGGGGCTGATAGTCTTGATGTTGTTGAGTTGGTAATGGCACTTGAAGAGAAATTCGATATCGAAATTCCAGATGATCAGGCAGAAGCAATTGCAACTGTAGCTGATGCGATCAAATTTATCGAAAACGTATAAAAACTATTCCCTTCGGGGAATTTTATTAAGCTATATCTTGCTGTTTTACGAAACAACAACATATATTTTATATACTGAGGAGAGCCAGTGAAAAGAGTAGTAGTTACAGGTTTAGGGATGATAAATGCTCTGGGACTAGACAAAGAAACAGCATTTTCCGCCATTTTAGAGGGAAAATGTGGTATTAAGCAAATAGAATTGTTTGATACTGAAAAACATTCTGTAAAGATTGCTGGCGAGATCAGTGATTTTGATGTAAATACTGTTTTGGATCCCAAAGAAGCTAAAAAAGCTGATAGATTCATACAGCTTGGACTCAAAGCGGCTGCTGAAGCCATGGAAGATGCTGATTTACCGGAAGATGTAGATATGGAACGATTTGGTGTTGCTTCTGCATCAGGTATTGGCGGTTTGCCAAACATTGAAAAAAACTCCGTAGTATGTAACACAAGAGGACCAAGAAGAATCTCTCCTTTCTTTATTCCTTCTTCTTTGGTGAACATGCTGGGTGGGTTTATCTCTATTTATCGGGGGCTAAAAGGTCCAAATCTCTCTTCTGTCACTGCTTGTGCTGCCGGTACACATGCCATCGGTGAGGCTGCAAAGTCTATCATGGTAGGTACGGCAGATAAAATGTTGGTAGTGGGTGCAGAGTCAGCCATCTGTCCTGTAGGTATTGGCGGGTTTGCTGCAATGAAAGCACTTTCTACAAGAAACGATGATCCGCAAACAGCTTCACGACCATTTGATACGGACCGTGACGGATTTGTCATGGGTGAGGGTGCAGGTGCATTGGTGCTAGAGTCTTATGATGATGCCATAGCACGTGGCGCAACCATTTACGGAGAACTTATCGGCTTTGGTGAGAGTGGTGATGCCAACCATATCACTACACCAACCATGGACGGCCCGCTTCGTGCCATGAAAGGTGCCTATAAAATGGCAGGGGAACCGAAAGTAGATTATGTCAATGCACATGGTACTTCTACGCCTGTCAATGACAAAAATGAAACAGCTGCATTGAAAGAACTTTTTGGCGGCAAAGAGAATTGTCCTCCTGTGAGTTCGATCAAAGGTCAATTAGGACACTGTTTAGGTGCCGCAGGCGCTATAGAAGCAGTGGTTTGTCTTATGGCTATGAGAGACGGCATGTTACCTCCTACAATTAATCAGATAACACCTGATGAAAATTGTGATCTGGATTATGTTCCAAATAAAGCCAGAAAAGCAGATATCAATATCACCATGAGTAATTCATTTGGGTTTGGTGGAACAAACGGCGTCGTTATCTTTAAGAAAATATAAGGATTGATGCATGGCAACCTATTTAGATTTTGAAAGCAAAATTGAAAAGATACAAGAAGAGATTGTATCGGCACAGGCCATTGCCAACTTTGATGCAGTCAATAAACATCAAAATGAGTTAGACAAAGAGGTACAAAAGACCTTTGGTTCACTCAGCGACTTCCAAAAACTGCAGCTTGCGCGTCACCCTGACAGACCTTATGCCTTAGATTATATCCGCCTGCTTATGGAAGACGCTTATGAGATACACGGAGACCGTGCCTTTAGAGATGACCCGGCTATTTTATGTTATATTGGCTGGATCGGCGGCAAAAAGACCATGCTTATTGGGGAACAAAAAGGACGTGGTGTCAAGAACAAGATCAAAAGAAATTTTGGTATGCCTAACCCTGAAGGCTACAGAAAAGCGCTTCGTGCAGTCAAAATGGCAGAGAAGTTTGACATTCCTGTGCTCATGCTCATAGACACTCCGGGTGCCTATCCTGGTCTTGGTGCAGAAGAGAGAGGCCAAAGTGAGGCCATTGCCAGAAACCTGTTTGAATTTGCCTCTGTGAAAATACCGATGATCTCTATTGTGATCGGAGAAGGTGGTTCCGGCGGCGCTTTAGCCATAGGTGTGGCTGATAAATTGGCAATGATGCGTTATTCTGTTTTTGCGGTCATTTCACCGGAAGGATGTTCTGCCATCTTATGGAATGACCCTACAAAAGTTGAAGCCGCAACCAAAGCACTCAAAATCACTCCGGAAGACCTTTTGTCTCACGGACTTATAGATGATGTACTCAATGAACCGCTTATTGGTGCACATCGTGATAAAGAAAGTGCTGCAGAGGCTCTCAAAACATATTTTTTAGAGCAGGTGAAAGCACTTCGTGCGCTTAGTATAGATGAGATGTTGGACCAGCGTTATAAAAGACTTACCGCAGTCGGCGCTTATACTGAATAGATCTTCTTAGTTTATGATACATGAAATAGCCAATACCATTGTTTCGTACATTGGGGACATGGGCTATTGGGGTATTTTCCTTCTCATGTTTCTTGAGAGTACCTTTTTCCCTTTCCCTTCTGAGATCATTATGATACCCGCAGGATATTTAGCCTTTAAAGGCGAGATGAATATCTATCTGGTAATCCTTATAGGTATAGCAGGCTCTTTAGGCGGTGCCTTGCTTAATTATTACCTCGCACGATCTTTAGGCAGAAAACTGATCTTAAAATTTGGGAAATATGTGTTTATCAAAGAAAAAACATTAGATAAACTAGATACGTTTTTTGCGAAACATGGCGAGATATCTACCTTTACCGGAAGACTCATCCCCGGTATACGGCAGCTTATTTCGCTTCCGGCAGGACTGGCACGCATGAATATAGCAACCTTTTCATTTTATACCTCACTTGGCGCAGGTATTTGGGTAATTGTTTTGGTTGTAGTGGGGTATTTGGTTGGTTCTAATGAAGCATTGATTTCGGAGTATTTGAAGTCAGCCACAGTGATCGCTCTGGTAAGTGTCATGTTTATTACGATCTTCTATATCGTAAGATACAAAAGACGTAAAGAGATATTGGAAGATTAATCCAATACCCAGACCATATACTTCTTTTTCTTGATCTTCACCTTTTTCAAAGCCTTTAAAACCTTGTCGATCACCGTATGGTGCAGGGCCACATAGGTTTTTGTATCGGTGATATTGATCTTTCCTATATGTTTGTTGTCAATACCTATCTCTTTACAAAACGTACCAATGATGTCACCGGCACGCAGTTTTGTCTTTTTACCACCATGAAGGCAGAGGGTGTCATAGTCGCTTTGCATCCTAAACTTACTGTCTACTCTTAGGGTTGTCTGGTCACCCTTTTTCGCTTTATCCAATACATAGGAGCACTTTTCTTTGTCTCTGGGAGTAAAGAGAGAGATAGCAATACCTGTTGCATCGGCACGTCCTGTACGTCCTATTCTATGTGTATAGACTTCTGCATCAAAAGGGAGGTCATAGTTAATGACAAGGGCAATATCTTTAATATCCAGTCCCCGAGATGCCACATCGGTAGCTACCATGATACGTTTAGAACTATTGGAAAAAGCAATGACAGATTCATTTCTGTCACGTTGGTCAAGGTCTCCATGTATGTCTATGGCAGCATGACCCAGTTTGAGGAGTTTGTCCGTCAGTGCCATGACCTCTGCTTTTGTGTTACAAAAAATAAGAAGTGACTCAGGCTTGTACGACTGTATGAGGGTAGAGAGGGTTTTAAATTTGTCAGAAGTCTCAAAGACAAGCTCGTCTATCTTGTTTTCTTCTATAACAGTGTCGACTTTAATAGTCAAGGGTTGGTTGAGCAGTGCCTTGGCCAATTTTTCTATATTTGCCGGGAAGGTTGCAGAAAAGAGGAGGGTTTGTTTCCCCCTTGGCATGTTAGAGCCAATTTTTACGATCTCATCATAAAAACCCATATCCAGCATTCTGTCTGCTTCATCAAGTACAAGGGTTTTGATGCTGTCAAGTACCAGTGTCTCTTTGGCAAGGTGGTCTTGTATCCGTCCTGGTGTCCCTATGAGTATATGTGCCCCTTTTGCAAGGGAATCTGCCTGTGCACGTAGAGGTACCCCTCCGTAGAGCGTGAGTATTTTGAGGTTGGGTTTATAGGCAGCCACTTTTCTGAGTTCTACTGCTATTTGGTCTGCCAATTCACGGGTAGGGGTAATGATGATGGTCTGTGGCTTCATATTGTTGGTATTGGTACGCATCACGCAAGGCAATCCAAAAGCCAAGGTCTTCCCTGAGCCTGTTTTGGACTGTGCAAGGATGTCACGACCTTCCAAAATGGGGTTAATGGCTTTTTCCTGTATCTCTGACATCCTTGTGAAGGAGAGTTGGGCCAAGGTTTCTAAAAGGGCAGAGGGGATCTCTGCAATGGTGTCAAACTCTGCCATTACTGTACTTTAAAAGAGGCATCTTGGATAATGACTTTATAGAAGTATCCATAGCCAAAATCTTTATCTACAGTGACTTTACCTTTGGCTATGATCTTATCGCCTTTTTTTACTTTTGCAGAGGGGGCTGTAAATACCAAGTCATCTGTAAGCTTTTTTTCGTTGCCTGTGCCATCACCCACATGGACCCAGTCCAGTTTCATGATCCCTCTTGATACTTTGTATACAGAGCCTTTAATGGAGATGACCTGGTCTTTTAACGATTTTCTCCACATGTGTATTTCTTCTATGGTATAGGTATCTTTTTTTACAAAAGGTTTTGCCGGTGCTTCCTCTTCAGGTTCCGGGCTCATACCTCTACCCATACCTGCATGCGGGTCTTTTTTGGCTGTGCCCAGTCCCAGCATCTGTTTCATACTTTTTGGACCTGTCGCCTGTTGGGGTAAATAAACCTCTGAAGCAAAATAAATTTCTTTAAACTCTTGATCGAGTGTTTTACTTTTAAAGTTTGTCATTTTTGTTTTTTTGTCATACCCTATTTTGTCACCTATTTTGACGGGCGCATTGGCAATAGCCACCCAGATCTCTTTGCTATCTTCATCGATCTTTAGATATTTATATCCCATAGCAGGTTTTATTTCCAATATCTTACCGTAAAATATTTTTGCTTTTTTTGCAGTCATTGTGGAAGGTACTTTTGTATCTTTTCCCCCGTGCATGTCTATTTTGCCTGCTTCTGCATGTAAAGTAAAAGGTAAAAGTATGAGTAGTGTGAATGTTGTAAGTGAAAGTTTTTTCATGATGTCCCCTATAATAGTTTATGCTGTTATTATAGGGAAAGAAGATTAGAGGTACCCTGTATAGAGCAAGTACTATTTGCTTACTGGGACAATAAGTTTATGCCTGTGCCTTTTTGTAGTCCAATATCATTTTATAGGCTTCATCTTTTAAAAGAAGCTTCTCTTTTTTAAGTGTTTCAAGCTCCATATCTGTCATTGGGATATCTCCATTTTCGACATGCTCTATTTTATTATCAAGCTCATTGTGCTTTTCAAATATCTTTGCAAAGTGTGCATTGCTTTGTTTTAATTCGTGTATTTCATCTTTGTATTCGTGTAACATGCGTATTCCTAGTAATTTGATACAATATTATAGCACTTTTAAGGTTGTAAACTATTGAGTAGGGTCAAAAGTTTAGGTTCTGTACTCCGCATTGATTTTGACATACTCATAACTCAAGTCGCAGCCATATGAAGTATAAGCCGCTTCTCCCAAACCAAGATCACAGGTGACTTTAAATTCTGCCTGTTTCATAATGGTATAGGCTTTCTCTTCGCGTACCTTATCCAACTCTCTGTATGCACCGGAGTAGATGAGCAGATCATCATAATGGATCGTAAGGGTTTCATCATCACAGGCTATGCCTGAGGCACCGATGGTTGAGGCAATACGCCCCCAATTCGGGTCCTCCCCAAAAAGGGCCGTTTTGACCAATAGGGAGTTGCTTAATGCCCTGGATGCTTTTTGTGCCTCTTCTACTGTCTTCGCCCCCTTGACTTCAAAAGAAACCAGTTTATTGGCACCTTCACCATCACGCAGTATCATCATCGCAAGTTCAAACATGATCTTGTTGAGTGCTTCAGAAAAGGCTTGTTTATCATAAGTGCCAGAGGTTTTATTTGCAAGAAGCATGACGGTATCATTGGTAGAGGTATCCCCATCTACAGAGATACGGTTAAATGACTGTTCAGTAGAAGCTGTGAGCAGTGTATCCATATCTGTTTTGGGTACGTTTGCATCGGTGACAACAAAACAAAGCATAGTTGCCATGGCAGGGTTTATCATGCCTGCCCCTTTACAGATGGCTGCAATGTTAAAAGAGCTACCATCTTCAAGTTCTACTTTATAGGCAAGCTCTTTTTTAAAGGAGTCTGTGGTCATAATAGCACGTGCAGCTAAGTGTGAATTCTTACCTTGAAAATCAAGTTTAGAAAAAGCAGAAGTGATCTTCTCTAGCGGCAGACGATAGCCGATGACACCGGTGGAGGACATGACAGGATTCAATACGTCTATTTTGTTGTGAAGGGTATGCATAATAGTGTTTATATCATCGATACCTTTTTGCCCTGTCATGGCATTGGCATTTTTGGCATTGATCAAAACAAAGTCAGTTTGAAATCCTTGAGGATAATTTTGAAAATGTTTAATGGGTGCAGCCTGAAAGGTATTTGAGGTAAACACTGCGGAGATATCACAAGGGACTTCGGAGCGTATAAAAGCCACATCGCCATCCAACTCTGACAGCCCCGAATTTGCAGGGTTGGTACGCATTCCTACATTGGTGGCACCACAGTAAAAGCCTTGCACATTTTCAAGACCATTTTCAAGCGCTGTGATCTTAAACATACTTCAGCTCTTCTGGTTTTTCTTTTTTACGAATGATCTTTTTTGCTTTTCGTATACCTTCACCTGTGCCAATGAGTAAAAGTTTTGATTCTGGCATAATGATCGTATCACCTTTAGGCATAGGAAGGAATTTTCCGTCTTTTTGACGTATACCGACCACTGTGACATTGGCGATATCTCTAAAGTGTGCGGCTTTTATTTTTTTGAGTGTCAGCCATGAGGTTTTGGAAACCCTTGCCTCTTCCATATCAAGCGGTGTATCTTTTTTGTAAAGGAATTCTTGTAAAAGGTTTTCCATATCAGGTCTTGCAGCCATCGCATTGATACGCTGTGCCATGAGTTTGGTTGCTGTCACCACTTTATTGGCACCGAGTTTAAGGAGTTTCTGGTCATCTTCATTGCTTTTTGCATTGGCAATGATGAGGTATTTGCGTGTGCGGCCGATCTCTGTTTCATACAGGCGGGCAGAAGCGATGGTCGCAATGTTGTCTGCGACATTGTCTGCTAAGGTAATCACCCCTTTGGCAGAAGAGAGATGCGACTTTAGTATGCCTGCTTCTGTGTGAGGATGGGCAGAGACAAAATAGGGGTAGTGATACTTTTTGGCTATCTCTTCCATATCTTCTCTTGGGTCCACTACCACAAAAGGGATGTGGTTTGCACGGAGTTGTTTGGTGACCTGTATGGTAAATTCATTGTGATAACAGACAACAAAATGTTGTTTCAGTCTAGCAATCTCATAAAGCATTTTACGCTCCTTGGCAGTTTTTTGGAATTCGCCTTTTTTAACGACTTCTGCGATAATACCTATGGCAATAGAAAAAACAACAAAGCCAAAGATGATGAGTGTGATGGTAAAAATCCGACCCGCATCAGAAATAGGTTGTATCTCTCCAAATCCTACGGTAGTAAAAGTAATACCTGTTTGGTAGATGGCATCCATCAGCGTAAAATTGTCAATAACCATATACCCTATGCTGCCAATGAGCATCACAAGTACAGTAAGTATAAAGGGAAGTCTAAAAGGGGCTAAATGACTGTAATATTCGTCATTTAGAGTAATATGTGGTTTTGGGGTGCTTCTCCAGCCGAGAAACTTTTTAAATCTTTGAACTATATTCAAAGCTGAGTCCCAAAGATGGGGACTTACTCAGCTGTAGCAGCTTGAGCAGCTTTTTTCTTCATTGTTCTAAGTGTAGAAGCAGCAACTTTGATTCTTTTGCTTGAACCGTCTTCAAGTGTGATCTTCACAGATCTTAGGTTTGGAAGTTGTCTTCTTTTTGTTTTGTTGTTTGCGTGAGAAACATTGTTTCCTGTTAATGGGCCTTTACCCGTAATGTCACATTTTCTTGCCATGATATTTCCTTTGGATGAATCGTCTCTTATTATACCTTTTTTTATCTCAGATATGAAACGATGAATATTTTGTGGGATTATAGACAATTTGAACATAGTGTTTGCTTAAGGATAGCGCTAATAATTATTTTTGCTTTACCAACCACTTATTCACCCTATGATATAATGTATAAAATAAATACCATAGGATAAATATGTTAGTAGCACCAAGTATTTTATCAGCTGATTTTGGAAATTTGGCAGAAGATGTCAAAGCCATTTGTGAAGGTGGTTGTGACCTTGTCCATGTAGATGTGATGGATGGACACTTTGTACCCAACCTTACCATTGGACCTGTAGTGGTTGAAGCCGTGGCTAAAGCGGCGACAAAACCTCTGGACATTCACCTTATGGTACAAAACAACACTTTTTTTGTAGATCTTTTTGCCCCTTTAAAGCCAGGATATATCTCTTTTCATATAGAAGAAGAAAAGCACCCGCACCGATTGATACAAAAAATACGTTCCCTTGGCATACGCCCGGCGATCACACTGAACCCGCATACGCCTCCGGAAGCTATTGAGTTTTTACTGGAAGATGTTGATATGGTCTTGCTTATGTCAGTCAATCCAGGTTTTGGTGGCCAAAAGTTCATCTCTTCCGTGGTTGAAAAAGCACAAAGACTTAAAGCACTCATTGAAAAACGAAATCCTAACTGTCTTATAGAAGTAGATGGCGGCGTGAATGATAAGAATGTCAAAGCATTGGCAGCAGCAGGTGTAGATGTGGTCGTGGCAGGTTCTTTTGTCTATAAGCATCCAGAGGGAATTGCCAAAGCCATTGGTTTATTAAAATAATTTGCTGTAGGGTGGGCTTTTAAGCCTACCTTCTTTATATAAATAGTGGGCAGCCCCTAAAGAGATACACTTCGATAAAATGCACCACCTTACAAGATAGGACAAGATCAATGATGAGAGTTAAAATCTGTGGTATTACCAATTTAAAAGATGCGTTACATGCAGTAGAGTGTGGTGCAGATGCGCTAGGGTTTGTTTTTTACAATAAATCGCCACGTTATATTACGCCTACTGCAGCAAAAAAGATCATCGATAAACTGCCTCCTTTTGTAGAAAGGGTAGGACTGTTTGTGAATGAGGGCGTAGAAACCATCGATACAGTGTGTAAGTATTCGGATATTTCCCGTGCACAGATCCATTTTGAAGTAGATGAAGAATCTTTAGATGCTATTGGCCTTCAAACTTTGCCGGTGGTTCGAGCACAGGGTCCTGAAGATCTGCATAAATTTAAAGACAGATATCATCTTGTAGATGCTTTTAGTGAAGCCTATGGCGGTACAGGAAAACGTTTGAATCTTGAATGGTTTAATAAGGTAGACTGCTCAAAGATGATCCTGGCAGGGGGGCTTACTCCTGAAAATGTAGCACAGGTAAAACAATTAGGTTTTTATGGCGTGGATGTAAGCTCTGGTGTAGAGTCCATCAAGGGTAAAAAAGACCCCCAAAAAGTGAAACAGTTTATAGCCAATGCAAAAAGTCTTTGAAGTTCTGACCACTGCCTTCCGTAAACATGACGGGGTGCTCAATAAAGAACAGTATGAAACACTGGTGCGCAGACATACAACCCTGCTGGAAGATCCGGATACTGTTTTGATCTTGCTTCAGGCTTCAGGCTACCCCATCACACAGGCAAATGAAGATGAATACAGGCTTGAAACCTATTTTACCCCACATCATGAACAAAAGTATTGCGTCATAGACATAGAAACGAATGGTTCCAAACCAGGTACCTCTCAAGTCATAGAGATTGGGGCTTTGATGATACAAAACGGTAAAGTAATAGACCGTTATGAGACCTTTGTGGAGTGTGCTTTTCTGCCTGAATATATCAGTAAGATCACAGGTATTGAACCCCAAGATCTTATAGGTGCACCCAGTAGAAAGTCTGCTTTGATCGGGTTAAGACATTTTATGGGAGATGCCGTTTTTGTTGCACATAATGCCAATTTTGATTATGGTTTTCTCAACGCTTCTTTTGAACGTTTTGGTTTAGGGAATATAGGCAATCTGCGTCTGTGTACGATTGAACTTGCTAAACGTACCTTCGAAAGTGAACGTTACGGACTTGCGTATCTTATAGACTTTTTAGAGATAGAAACAGCCACACATCACAGGGCTTTTTCAGATGCCGTATGCGCAGCGAAGGTGATGGAGAAATCTTTGGAGACTTTGCCTGAGTATGTGAAAAGTACCGATGAACTGTTATGTTTTTCCTGTTCAAGCAAAAAAGAACGCAGGCTTAAAAAAGAATCTCGTTAATGGATCAAACCTACGCGTCTTCTTTCCCCAGGATGTGATGTAAAAATAAAATCTGTGCAAACACAGCAGCAAAAATATTCAGTATAGGTATGTAGTTAAACCCTGCAGCGATCATGGAGAGCATTGTTGTCTTTTTTGTTTTTGCTTTGATCTCTCTTTTGTCTGCTATAAAGAGTGACGATACATCATAAATGGTAGGTGCTTTGAGTAGAATAGACCAGAGCCATAACATATACACTGCCCCTATAAGAGGTATGAACATAATGGGAAAAGTAAACATAAATATGATGAAAAAGATCATGGCAGATTTTAGACTTAACAGTATGGACGTTGTAATGTTTGGTGTGCCTACCACTTCCACCTCCGGGTAATGTTTTTTTGCCAATGTGATCAATAATGGTTCTATCATAAAAGAGGTAACGATGGAGATCATGATGATGAAGACCATGTAGGCTATGGCAATGGCAGCGACAGAAGCACCTGTGGTTTGCAGCCATTCCCAGGGTAACCATGAGAGGTACCCGCTTACAAAGCCATTTAAGTTCGCACCAAATAACCATAACAATGCTGTGGTGATGGCTACAGCAATGAGGGTGACTTTTAATGTGAATATCAGTACGGTTGGGGAGATGATGTCTTTAAAGCTTTTTCCTATGGTTTTTGTCATAAATTAACCTTTTTATTATTGAATTTTGATTTCCTTTTTTGTACTGCGACAGAAGAGAAAAAAAGTAACCAAAAAAGAAAAAAATGCAACCATGTATCGCGACTGCATGTTTGTTTCTGGATATTGTGTTTAGTTTATATACTCATTCTTAAATTCTACATATCTTTCTGCCGAAGCATAGAGTTCTGCGACTTCTGCATCGGTGAGTTCACGTACTACTTTGGCGGGGCTTCCCATGATGAGGGAGCGTGGGGGAAATTTTTTTCCTTTGGTTACCAAAGAAGACGCACCTACGATGCTCTCTTTACCTATGACCGCACCATCGAGTATGGTGGCAGACATACCTATGAGACAGGCATCTTCTATGGTGCATCCATGAAGCATCACTCTGTGTCCTACAGTGACATCATTACCAATGACTGTTGGATGGCCATCGCTTTCATCCGCTTTTTTATGATGGGTAATGTGGATCATGCTTAAGTCTTGTATATTGCTTCGGTCCCCTATGCTGATGTGATGTACGTCGCCACGTACCACACAGCCAAACCATACGGCAGAGTCTTTACCCATCGTAACACGCCCAATGACAGAAGCCCCTTCTGCGATCCAGGCATTTTTTTGAAGCTTAGGTGTCCACTCTTTGAATTTTAGTATCATTTTCTTTCCTTACATAGGGTGCTGTCTCCGACGGCACCATTGATTATCATGTATTGGTACCGTGAGGACACAGTACCCTACGAATCTTTTAGAATCCTGCTTGCCAAACGACTCACATAGTCCGGTGTCTCTTTTTTTGTTTTATCATGTACTTTACTTACATATTGCTCAAGTATGGCATGATTGTTGACGGCTTTTCCCAGAAGAGGTACTTTAATGTAGCTGCCGTCTTCCTGCAGTATCCAGCGAAGTTGGTTGTCGCTAAGCTGCAGCATCAGTATTTGTTCTATTTTTTGTGTCAAGTGCTCTTCCAGTATGGGTGTCATAAGCTCTACCCGACGTACAAGATTCCGGGGCATGAGATCTGCAGACGAGATATACGACTTCACTTTATTATTTTTAAAATAATAGATACGCGGATGCTCCAAATACTTTCCTATAATAGAAGAGACAGTAATATTTTCACTGATATCTTTGATCCCGGGCTTTAAACAACAAATACCACGAATAATAAGATCAACCTTACACCCTGCCTGAGAAGCAAGGTAAAGTGCCTGGATAATATTGGTATCTACCAGAGAATTTGCTTTGAGGATAATATGTCCTTCCTCTCCAAACTGGCTCTCTTTTTCTATCATTTTGATCAGTTTTGGCTTGATCTGCACCGGTGACATAAACAGGGTGTCGAGTTTTGTATAGGTAGAAAAACCGGTCAAAAAATGAAAAAAGTGGGTGGCATCCGTACCAAAGGCTTCTTTGGTAGTAAAGTAAGACATGTCTGTATAGATTTTGGCTGTGCTTGGGTTGTAGTTCCCTGTGGCAAGATGTACATAACTTTGCAGTTTTTTGCCTTTTCTTTTAATGACCTGTGCAATTTTGGCATGGACCTTAAGCCCGGGGATACCATACACCACATGCGCTCCGGCATCTTCAAGTGCTTTGGCCCAACGCAGGTTGTTCTCTTCATCAAAACGTGCTTTGAGCTCTACCAAAACAGTTACTTGTTTCTCTTCTCTTACCGCATCAATAAGTGCTTTGACGATGGGAGAGTTCGGTCCTGCACGGTAGAGTGTCATACGAATGGCCAAGGTTTCAGGGTCTACAGCTGCCTGTTTAATGAACTGCACCACAGGCTCAAAACTGTCATAAGGGTGGTAGAGCAGGACATCTTGTTTCTCTATGGCTTCAAAAATGTTTTCGGAGTCCAGAGGGGGAAGTGTCTTAGGGTTAAACGTAGGAAGTACAAGATGTGCCAGGGCTTTGTCTCCCACGATCTGCCATAAAGAACCTAAGTTAAGAGGCAAACTTTTATAAGAGTAAATATCTTTTTCATCAAGGTTGAGGTGTGAAAGTAGAAATTTACTGAGTTTTTTATTGACCCCTTCTAAGAGTTCAAGTCTGATAAGGGAGCCTTTGTTACGTGAACGCAAGCCCTCCTGTAAAATTTGCAAGAAGTCATCTGCTTCTTCCTCTTCTATTTCTATATCGGCATTTCTTGTGACCCTGAAAGGAGTAGAAGCCAATTTGGTAAAACCGGGAAAGAGTTCTGATGCAAAGTGTTCCACTACAGACTCTATGGGAATAAATGTTTGTGCTATCTGTATAAACCGAGGCAGGATCCTGGGAATCCTGATAAGCCCGTGTTTAATGTTCTTGGAGTCATCTTCAAGTGTCATGGCCAGACCAAAACTGAGATTGTTCAAATGCGGGAAAGGGTGGGTGGCATCTACTGCGATGGGAATGATGACGGGGTAGATCTCATTGAAAAATATTTTTTTGATCTCAGCTTTTTCGTCTTCATTGAGTGCATCATAATGTTTCACATGTACAGAATGTGTGTGCAGTTCAGCAATAATGGAAGTATAACAGGACTCAAGGATCTGATGTTCTTTATGGAGGTGCTCACGTATTTTTTCAAGCTGCTCAGAAGGTGTCAGTTTGTCAGCACCGGTTTCCTGTATGCGTGCTTTAAAAAGTGCTTTAAGCCCTGCCACACGGATCATGTAAAATTCATCAAGATTTGTCCCGTAAATAGCCAAAAACTTTAAACGTTCAAGTGGTGGGAGTTTTTCATCGAGTGCCTGTGCAAGTACACGTGAGTTAAACTGAAGCCATGAGAGTTCACGGTTAAAATAGAGTTGTGATGAGTTTAAGTCTGCTACCATAGTGTTGCCTATATAATGTATATTTATCGCGTATTATAGCAAAATTATTTTGTATTGGTATTTCTAGAAAATTTCCGTAGGGTGCTGTCCCCCCTCGACGGTATCCCTACAATTTTTTGATCTTTGCTATCTCATCCCGACATCTCGCTGCTTCTTCAAAGTCCAAAGCTTTGGCGGCTGCAAGCATTTTGGCTTTGAGTTCTTTGACCAGCTGTTGGCGTTCTGCTTTGGGCATCTTGTCGAGTTTGGAGCGTTTGTTATATAGTTCGCCTGAATCTTCTACTTTTAAGTCTGTGTCCAAGTCACGCAGGGTGGTTTTTGGTGTAATACCATGTTTTTTATTGTATGCTATCTGTTTTTCGCGCCGTGCCTGTGTGGTTTCGATGGTGAACTTCATGGAGTCTGTCATCTTTTTGGCATACATGAGTACACGGCCATTGGCATTACGTGCTGCTCGTCCCGAAGTTTGGATGAGTGCGGTTTTGGAACGTAAAAAACCTTCTTTGTCTGCATCAAGAATAGCTACAAGGCTCACTTCGGGTAGGTCCAGACCTTCTCTAAGCAGGTTGATCCCTATGAGTATGTCAAATTCACCCAGACGCAAAGAGCGTATGGTCTGGTTACGTTCGATGGCATCCATGTCTGAGTGCATGTGCCGGCACTTGAGTCCCAGGTCGTTGTAGTAGGTACTGAGCTCTTCTGCCATTTTTTTAGTAAGCACGGTGATGAGTACACGCTCTCCTTTGGCTATGACAGGTTTCATCTGGTCATGCAGGTTCTCTACCTGGTAGGTAGAGTCTATGACCTCTATGGGAGGGTCTAACAGTCCTGTAGGGCGTACCACCTGTTCGGCAACCACAGAAGAGAGTTCGGTTTCAAGTTCATTGGGTGTCGCAGAGACAAAAAGAAAGTGTGGTGCCTTTTCAATGTATTCATCAAACATCAAAGGACGGTTGTCAAGTGCAGAAGGGAGTCTGAACCCATGATCGACCAAAACCTCTTTACGGCTTCTGTCTCCCGCATACATACCTCTAAACTGTGGCAGAGAAACATGA
>DQVY01000297.1 GCA_015661535.1 Sulfurovum sp.
ATGATGATATTCGCATCGAGTTCATCGGAGAGGTCCACAAGAAGCTTGTTGAAACCGATGACTTTAAGATTTGAGATCTCTGTGGTACCTGCTTCTACCATAGCAACACGCTGCTCGAGGGTAAACATAGGCTTCTTAGCTGTAGAATCTGCCACTGCTACGATGATCTCATCAAACATCTTCGAGGCACGTTTCATAATGTCTAAATGTCCAACAGTAACAGGGTCAAAGGTTCCTGGGTAGATCGCACGTCTCATGCCAAAAATCTTATAGATTTTTTAGTGAAGAGTGATTGTTTGACACTATATTTTTTGTATGAAATCATGTTTACCTCTAGTGTATATAATTGTTTTGATGAAAAGCATAGCAAAATTCTTCATTATTCACTCTTAAGGGCATCACCTATTATTTGAGGTCCCCTTAATTCTTCACTTCCAACGCGCATAAAGTGTGTTTGGAATGCCTAGCACATCATACCATTTCCCGATGATAAATTTTTCCATCTCTTCAAGGTTTGAATGTTCAGAGTAGTAACCTACTACTGGTGGTGCTATAATGACGCCAAGTGTAGCCAGTTTTTGCATATTTTCTAAGGCTATGGCAGAAAATGGTAATTCTCGCGGTGCCAAAAGTAACTTCTTTTGTTCTTTTATGGCTACTGCGGCGACACGAGTGGCTAAATTGTCAGATATCCCACACGCTACTTTTGCCAATGTGTTCATACTGCAAGGTATGATGGCCGTAGCATCTACTCTAAAGGAACCAGAAGAGATACTTGCTGCAATATTGTTTGAAGTATGAAGTGTGACTTTTTTGTTTTCAAAACTTTCTACTGTGAAGGCATTTTCAGAGACTACAACATGCACTTCTATATTTGAGGGTAAATAATCTACAAATTTTTTGCCTAACTCTACACCAGATGCACCGGTAATTACAACAACCAATTTCATTAGCTACCTTAACTATTATTTTCTCTCGTTCCCATCTGTCTTTCTCTCGTTCCCATGCTGTGCGTGGGAATGGATATATAAGTGAAGCATGCATTCCCACACACAGCATGGGAACGAGATTTTTATTAGAAAGATTATATCAAAAACAAATTAGAGCGTTGTAGAATGACTCTATAAGTTCGATTATGTTAAAAACGGAGTAGTATGAATATAAAGGGTGTTTAAGCATGACAAAAAAAGAACTTTCTATCAATACAAAATGGGATGAGTTTGAAATGGGAACGTGTCGGATCTTTGTAGAGACATTGAATCAATACATACCCACACTGTTTTTTCAAGACCATAAACCTAAACCAACCATCTCAAATAAAATGCTTCAATCGGTAAACGATATATTGGCCATGGATATGGACGAGTTTAACCGACTGGAAGAGATACTGGGTACCAAAGAGTATAAAATAAAAGAGATCCACATAGATCAGGACAATGATGTCTATGACGATATTTACTCCGAAATACTTGTGCAGACAGCACCAAATGTACAGGCAAGTATCATTGTTAGAGATGGTACATTTTTATGTGTGAATGACGGGAGTTTTTTTGATTCACTTACGGTGTAGAGAACTGATTGGAACCATTTTACTTTTCTCGTTCAACAGCTCTAGCCATTGAACTTCTATCAGAATTCAAGTTTTTCAGGGGTGACTATGTATTTTTGATAGATACTTTGCCAAAACAAGGCAGACTGTAATAGCCGTAAAAGCCATATATTTTAAAAGTTAAATCTCTCTAAAAGTAAGTAAATAGGGGGTATTAAGGTGTGGTACCCGCGGGCGGACTTGAACCGCCACGCTCGAAAGCATCGGATTTTGAATCCGACGTGTCTACCATTCCACCACGCGGGCAAAAATTCCATCTATATGTTCCAAATGTATGTCTGGAAGCAGATAAGAGGTATTTTAAAGTTATACGTTAAAACGTAGATGGGATTTTACAGAGTAAGTACTTAAACATCGTTTAGAATGACAGTAAATGATTATTTTATGTCAATATGACAGTTTTTCATAGATGCCTTATATAAATTTGTTATAATATCTGCATTAATTAATATTAAGGTCAACTTTTTGAAAATAACGATTATTATCACAGCGATACTTTTTTTATATGCTGCCTTCTCAACTATATTTCATGAGACAGCTTTGGTCGGTAACATAGGAAAAGTAATTGGTGATACCAATATACACCTTTTTGGTATGCTAGCTTATGCCAATATCTTCATTCTGTTCTATCCGCTTTATAAACTCTATACCAATGCTAAAGTGCGTAAAAATATTGATTTTTATTTAGGGTGGATACTTCTTTTTATGGCAATCGTGATTTTAGAAGCCTTGGTCTTGGAGAGTAAAGATGTTGGCTATCTTGGCACAGAGATCATAGACTTCTTAACGCCTTACATTGGTAAAGCAGGGCTGTGGTTGTTGTGGCTTATGACGATGGCACTTTCGTTGGTCTTTATTGTTGATGATGATTTTCATATTTCAAGTCTTACTTCAAGATCACCTAAAATGTCTTTTTCTACCTCATGGCTAACCTCAAGCCTTTCAGGGATGAAAAAGGTGTTGAAAAAACTTTTCACAAACCCTTTTGCCTCTCCTGCCTTGGAAGATGAGATGATGCCTGTATTGGACGAGGCTATGCAGGCAAAGAAAACACCGGCAAAAAGAAAAACGGCTGTAAAAAAATCTCTAGCTAAAAAACCTAAAGTAAAACCTGATATCGCAGAGAAAAAAAGTCTTGATGAAGTAGATGATTCTGTACTCAATGAGATATTGGAACTTGAACATGAGATGGAAGTTTCTCAGGCAGCAGAAGAGGCAAAAGAGGCGCTTAAAAAGAGTAAATCAAGCAGTACCAAAAGCTCAAATGTGGAGATCGTTGAAGAGCTTGAAGAAAACTCCAAACTCATGGATGCTATAGACAAGGGAGAGGTTGCCAAGCCTAAAAACTTTAAACTTCCAAAACTTGATTTCCTTCAAAAAGCACCTAAGGTGACCAAAAAAGTCAATGAAGCAGAGATAGACAGAAAGATCGAAGATCTGCTCTCCAAACTGCAACAGTTTAGAGTAGAAGGGGATGTCATACGTACCTATAGCGGTCCTCTGGTAACAACGTTTGAATTTAAACCTGCACCGAATGTAAAGGTTTCTAAAATATTGGGTTTACAAGATGACCTTGCTATGGCACTTTCTGCTGAAACTATTCGTATACAAGCACCTATTCCAGGACGTGATGTCGTAGGCATAGAGATACCCAATGCCAACATTGATACCATCTATTTACGTGAGATATTGGAGAGTAATGTCTTTAAAGAATCTGCCTCACCTTTGACTGTTGCTTTGGGAAAAGACATTGTGGGAAAACCGTTTGTCACAGACATTAAGAAGCTTCCCCATTTACTCATAGCAGGTACTACCGGTTCTGGTAAATCAGTGGGGATCAATGCGATGATCCTTTCATTGCTCTACAGAAATGACCCTGAGCATTTAAAACTGATGCTTATTGACCCTAAAATGCTTGAATTTGCTGCGTATGAGGACATTCCGCACCTTATTACCCCTGTGATCACTGAGCCTGCGAAAGCCATAGCAGCACTTGCTAATATGGTGGGAGAGATGGAACGACGTTATAAGCTCATGGCAGAGGCACGTACCAAAAATATTGAAAACTATAATGAAAAAGTAAAAAAGACAGGGGATGAAGCGTTTCCTTATATTGTTGTCATTATTGACGAATTGGCAGACCTTATGATGAACGGTGGGAAAGATGTGGAGCTTAGCATTGCCAGACTTGCACAGAAGTCACGTGCCTGTGGTATACACCTTGTGGTTGCTACGCAGAGACCTTCTGTAGATGTTGTGACAGGTATGATCAAAGCGAACTTGCCTTCAAGACTCTCTTACCGTGTAGGGTCACGCATTGACTCAAAAGTCATCTTAGATGCTATGGGTGCTGACTCTTTGCTTGGGCGAGGGGACGGACTCTTTACCCCTCCTGGTTCAACAGGACTCGTACGTATACACGCACCATGGAATACAGAAGAAGAGATAGACAAAGTAGTAGAATATATCAAAGCACAGCGTGTGCCAGAGTATGATGAAACTTACCTGGTATCAGGTGGTGCAGCAGCTGTTGCCAATGGCGGGGATGCACCTATAGAATTGGATGCACTGTATGAAGATGCAAAACAGGTGGTACTTACAGACAACAAAACCTCCATCTCTTACTTGCAGCGTAAACTCCAAATAGGCTATAACCGTTCTGCAAATATCATAGACCAGCTTGAGGCTAAAGGGGTACTTTCTGCACCCAATGCAAAAGGGAACAGAGAAATACTCTAAGTGTTACTTTTTGTTTCATCCTCTTGTTTTTTAGCTATAATTCTGTAACCATCCGATACAAACAGACAGACTCATCCAAACCTTCTCTATATAGTAAGTACAATATCACTACATTTTGGCTAATATCTGCTTACAAAATATATAACACAGGAGACCACCATGGCCTTATTAGAAGACTATAGAGCACATACAGCTGAACGTGCAGAGATAGGTGTACCACCACTCGCATTGACAGCAGAGCAAACAGCAGAACTGGTAGAGTTATTAAAAGCAAACCCCGTAGAAGATGCAGAATATGCAATGGAATTATTTAAAAATCATATTCCTGCAGGTGTGGATGATGCTGCATATATTAAAGCAGCATTTTTAAATGATATCCTTCAAGGAAAAGCATCTTCAACGCAAATAGATAAAGTATTTGCGACAATTCTTTTAGGAACAATGTTGGGTGGCTTTAACGTGGCACCTCTAGTTGATGCACTCTCCTCGTCTGATATGACTGTAGCTGAGTCTGCAGCAGGACAACTTAAAAATACTATTCTTGTCTATGATGCATTCAATGATGTAAAAGCATTGATGGACCAAGGTAATCCTTTGGCAAAAGAGATCATAGAATCTTGGGCAAATGCTGAATGGTTCTTTAATAAACCAGAGATGAAAAAAGAGATTACCCTTACGGTGTACAAAATTCCTGGTGAAACAAATACTGATGATTTATCCCCTGCATCTGAAGCATTTACTAGAGCAGATATTCCTCTACATGCAAATTCTTTTCTTATCAATAGAATGGATAATCCATTAGATACGATGAAAAAACTTAAAGAAAAAGGTCATCCCCTAGTATATGTTGGTGATGTTGTAGGTACAGGTTCTTCGAGAAAGTCTGGTATTAACTCACTCCAATGGCATATGGGTGAGGACATTCCTTTTATTCCTGGTAAAAGAACAGGTGGTGTAGTTATAGGCGATATTATTGCTCCAATTTTCTTTAACACAGCAGAAGATGGTGGATGTATTCCTATCCAAGCACCTACAAAAAATTTAGAAACTGGTGATGTTATTACAGTTAAGCCATTTGATGGTGTAATTGAAAAAGATGGAAAAGTAGTCTCTGAATTTAAGATAGAGCCAAACACACTTCCAGATGAGATGAGAGCAGGGGGACGTGTACCACTTATCATTGGTAAAGGTCTTACGGTAAAAGCTAGAGAAGCTTTAGGATTGGACGCTGGTGATATCTTTATGACTCCAGATGTTCCTGCTGACAATGGTAAAGG
>DQVY01000266.1 GCA_015661535.1 Sulfurovum sp.
AGAGCCAACAGGGTACTCAGTATGGGCATAGACATTCAGTGGCGTAAAAAAGGATGTGATAAAGCATTTGAGATTTTAGGCAGAGAGCGTTTGTCCCAAGTGATAGATGTGGCAACTGGCACAGGTGATCTGCTTATATACTGGAAAGAACAGGCTGCAAAAAATGCTGTGACCATCGATAAATATGTGGGTATCGACCCTTCGGTGGGGATGCTTGATGTGGCGAAAGAGAAAGTTGATTTTGCTGAATTCATAGAAGGAAAAGCGCAAGAGCTGCCTATAGAAGACGAAAGTAGCGATGTGATCTCTATTTCATACGGTATACGCAATGTGGTTGACCGTGTGGAAGCATTACAAGAGTTTTACAGAGCTTTAAAGCCTAATGGTATTGTCATGATCTTAGAATTTACCAAGCAGGAGCGTTCAGGTCTGCTCGATAAAGTGGTGGATTTTGGTATGAAAAAAGTATTGCCTAAAATTGGTGGATTCATTTCTAAAAATTATGAAGCCTATCAGTATTTACCGGAGTCCATTGAAGAGTTTTTAACCACTGAAATGTTGGCCAAAGAGTTGGAAGAAGCTGGCTTTGAAATGAAATATACCAAATCATTTTCTATGGGAATTTCTACTCTACTCATAGCACAAAAGAAATAACGTAGGGTGCAATTCATTGCACCAGAAACCATATAAAGGTGCAATGAATTGCACCCTATAGGATAATACATGTCTCAAAATATGATCAGTGTAAGTTCACTCAATACCCAGATAAAATCTCTCCTGGAAGCCACCTTTATGCACATACTCGTAGAGGGAGAAGTTGCTTCTGCTACCTATCACTCTTCGGGACATCTCTATTTTTCCATTAAAGACAAAAGCAGTGCCATCAAATGTGTGATGTGGCGTTCGGCTGTGGCAAAGATGAAATTCCGTATAGAAAAAGGGATGCACATTGTGGTAGAAGGCTCGGTATCTGTC
The DNA here is from genome assembly GCA_015661535.1 of Sulfurovum sp. GTDB lineage: Bacteria > Campylobacterota > Campylobacteria > Campylobacterales > Sulfurovaceae > Sulfurovum. The sequence continues at coordinate 976 of DQVY01000266.1, forward strand.
TATACCCCCAGAGGAGAATATCAGTTCCAAACACTGAGAATTGAGCCTTATGGACAGGGTGCTTTGGCGTTAGCCTATGAACAGCTCAAAGAGAGATTAAAAGAAAAAGGCTACTTTGATGCCCAGAGAAAAAAGCCTATACCTAAACATATTTCAAAAATAGCATTGGTCACCGCCAAAGAGTCTGCCGCACTTTATGATATGCTGAAGATCATAGAAAAGCGTTGGCCTCTGCTTGAAGTTGTGATACTTGATACGCTGGTACAGGGCGAACAGGCATCGTATCAAATTGCAAGATCATTAGCCTATGCGGATACCTTGGCGGTGGATGTAGTGGTCGTAGGACGCGGGGGTGGTTCTGCCGAAGACCTTTGGCCTTTTAATGAAGAAGCTGTTGCCGATGCCATCTTTAAGATGCAGACACCGGTTGTTTCAGCGGTTGGGCATGAAGTGGATGTGATGATCTCTGATCATGTAGCAGATCTGCGTGCACCAACGCCCAGTGCAGCCATGGAGATGATACTTCCCGATATGAATGAGATACGTTATGCACTGGATGAAACACAGACACGTTTTTCTTACACCATACAGCAAAAAATACAACAGAGTGTACGAAACCTGCATCATATAGAAGAGCTCTTGATGCGTTCTTCCCCTGCACGTTTATTGCGTGAAACGGCACATGAGTTTAAACGTTTGGAAGAAGAGTTCAAACGTGTGATCGAGTATAAATTGGAACAGTATCTCTCACAAGTACCGCAATTGCTTAAAAACTATAAACAGAGTATGGCAATGACACTGCAGCAAAAAGAACAACATTTGGAATATGTAGAAAAAAAATTGGCCATGAGTGATCCCAAGTTACAGCAGCGTAAAGGCTGGGGACAGGTCTCTTTTGAGGGTAAAAGAATTGATCTGAACAGTATTGACCTTGGACAAACATTTGTGATCGCAGACACAAAGGTACGCATTGAGGCATTATGTTTAAAGAAAACATAACAGAGCTATGATATAATGAAAAGATATAATTACAAGGTCGTATAATGGGGTCTCTCTTCGAAAAGTTCACTCACTTGACACAAATAGAGTATCTTTTACTCACCTTTACTATTATACTTTTTGTTTTTTTATGGATATTGTATTTCAATACCAGAGAAAAAAGAAAACTGAAAGCACAAATGGAAAGCAATGTGACCGCATTCCAAAAAACATGTGCTATTTCTGACGATGCCATTATGATACTTTCTGAAAACAATAAAGTACAGTATGCAAACAATGCCATGATACGACTATTGGAGTTGAAGGATAATTTTTTATTAAAAAATTTAGATACGACAGCACAAATAAAAGTAAAAAAAGAGTGGTTTGACTTAGGGTCATTTGTTTTGGAACATCATATGGGATTGAATGATACGCTTCTCTCTTACCCTACGTCACAACTAAAGACTTCTGAAGGTCATGAAACCCCTATTCATTTCTATATGGATTCACTCTTGATGGATCTCTCAAGTACAATGGTATCTTATGTCATTACCATACAAGATCTAACCAAAGTAAAAGAACAGTCCAACTCTCAGTTTAAACACCAGTTAACACAGTTACCTAATCAGCTTCAGGCCCATCAGGACTTGCCTGCTTTTTTCGCAAAAGCGCACTTGGAAAAAAATAAATTGGCACTGGTATTGCTGCATTTGGATAATTTTTCAAGATTGAGATCCATTATCGGCTATGAACAGGCCAACAGTGTACTTGAAAAGATGGCTGGTTATTTGGAAGCAGTAGGGGCTGATCTGAATCTTAAGATCTATCATACCTTTGATAACCATTTTTTGCTTACTGTGACCAATGTCCATTCTATGGATGATGCAACAAGTTTGGTAGAAGATATACAGCAGAAATTATCCTCTTTTTATAAGCTGGAAGATGTCTCTTTGCATTTAACGGTTTCAGCAGGTATTGCATTATATCCGGACAGCGGCAGTATACGTAAGTTGCTTGATCATGCCTATAAAGCGTTGGCAGAAGCAGAAAAAGAGGGTGATGGAAAAATTCATATTTTCATACCGGAAAATTTTAACAGCCAGTATGATGAGTTGAGGCTTCATAATGACATGCCTGCGGCATTAAAGCATGGTGAGTTTGAAGTCTATTATCAACCTATCATTCAGGTAAAAAACCAAGAAGTGGTAGCCGCAGAAGCGCTGATTAGATGGAAACATCCGCAGTATGGTCTTATTCCTCCGGATGTGTTTATTTCACTCATGGAAAAAACAGGGTTTATCATTAAGTTGGGACAATATGTATTGGATGAAGTGCTTAAACAACAAAAACGCTGGGAACTTTTTAAATTTAAACAAATAGAAGTCTCCATTAACGTTTCGATGGTAGAAATAAATACAGGTGAATTTGTAGAACATGTTGAAAAGAAACTGGGAGAGCATCAAATAAACCCAAGATTATTAAAGTTTGAGATCACAGAGGGTATTGCCATGAGCAATGAAAATGAAACAGTGAGATATTTTCATGCATTAAAAAAATTGGGGGTAGGTATTTCTTTAGATGATTTTGGTACCGGATACACCTCTTTTGGCTACTTAAAGAAATTTCCTGCAGATACATTAAAGATTGATAAAAGTTTGGTGGATTATATTTTAACCAACGAGGAAGACCAAAGAATTGTCAAAGCGATCATAGAGTTGTCACATACCTTAGATATGAAAATTGTAGTGGAAGGTATTGAAAACAAAAAAATGGTAGAGATGATCGCTTCTTATGGCTGTGATTATATGCAGGGGTATCATTTTTCAAAACCTCTACCAGTGTTTGAATTTCAGAAATTATTACGATAAGGAAAAGAAAAAAATGGAAAATATTAATTTAATAATTATGAGTGTGGTAGCACTTCTTTTGTTGGGGGGATTACTATTTTGGTATAAGAGAAAAATGGCCAAGGTCGAAGAAGAAGTAAACCTTTTAAAAAAAGAGAAAGAGTATTACAGTGAAGCCATTATGGTCTTGTCTGATGAGTACGAGGTTATTTACTCAAATCAGGCGGCTAAAAGCTTATTTGGCGGTGATGAAGATTATGAAATTAGAGAGAATGCTAAAAATATTCAATTAAAGATAGATACCTCTGATCCGGATGATTTTTTTACGGTACTTGAGAAAACAGCCAGTAGAAAAGAAGATATTTTTCATTTACAAAATGTTTTACTGGTGATTGACGGGAAAATGAAACAGGTCAATATTTATGTCGATAAAAGTGCCTGGAACAGAGACAAAACGATTTCATGTGTGATCGACCTACGGGCGATCACACCTTCCGAATCCAAGGGTGTTACAAAAACAAACGGGAGTATGGATTTCCTTACGGGGCTTCCCAGCCAGTTTTTAGCCTTGTCAGATATCAATACGATGAGTATAGAAGCTAAAAAGAGATCAGAAACATTCAGGGTATTTTTATTGGGTATCGATCATTTTAATGATTTACAGATCTCATTAGGCCTGGGGTATACCAACCGTATTTTGAAAAACATGGCAAATCATTTAAAAGATCATACACATAAAAACATGAAAATATACCGTATGGATGGCGATAAGTTCATGATCCTTATTAAAAATATGAAAGAAGAAGAGGAAGCACGGAAAATTGCACGGGATATTATTGCATCAGTAGGGGGCATATATCAAGACAATAATGAGATCCGTTTAACAAGTTCTATGGGAATAGCCATGTACCCTAAAGATGGTTTGAATGCTACGAAACTGATAGACAATGCGTATATCGCATTACATAAAGCACAGATAGGCAGTGAATCCAATATAGAATTTTTTAATGAAGAGTATCAAACGGTGCGTACTGATGAAGTGAAAATGAATGAGGAAATTATTACAGGATTAAAGAAAAATGAATTTTTGTTGCATTATCAGCCTATTTTTGATCTGGAAGGTGAAAAAATCGTAGGTGCGGAAGCACTGATCCGATGGAAGCATCCAGAGCATGGATTGATCTCTGCCGACAAATTTTTGCATATTGCCGAAAAAACAGGTCTGATCGTCGAACTTGGAGAATATGTCTTTAATGAAGCCATCAAACAGAGACAACGTTGTGAAGATATACAAAATGAAAACTTTAAGATCACGATAAACCTTTCTTTAAAAGAGATGCAGGTTACCGCACTTATCCCTCGACTTGAAATGTTATTTGCCAAATATAAAGTAGCAAGAAATACGATCAATCTCGATATTACAGAGCGTGATGCTATGGAAAATATCACCAAAACAGAAAACGATTTTAAACTTTTAAAAGATTTTGGCATATCCCTCTCTTTGGATCATTTTGGAGCAGGATACTCTTCCTTAAAACACTTGGCACTGCTTCCTATTGATACCATTAAAATAGACAGAGCAATGATCTTTGATCTTACATTGAATGTTAATCATCAAACCACGGTGAAAGCAATGATCGATTTAGCACATACTTTAGGGTTTGAGGTAGTTGCAGAAGGCGTAGAGACATCGGATGAAGCAACTATATTAAGTGCACTGAAGTGTGATTATGCACAGGGCTATCTCTACTCAAGACCATTGCCTGTGGAAGATTTTGAAGCGTTGTTGGGATAGGGGGAGAGTACTTTCGGAGTAGAGACTTCAGTCTCGTTATTACGGGATTAAAATCCCTACTCCTAAATAACAAAGG